>CANGJO010000010.1 GCA_947454285.1 Microbacteriaceae bacterium
ATTCTTGTTCTATAGACGAACAGTTGTTCGAATAGAAAGGTAAAAAGATGTCTCAAACCCCAGCAGCACGTAAGTTCTTCCGCACTGCAGTAGTTGTCGCCATTGCCACAACCAGCATCTTTGGCTTCGTCAACACCGCGGCAGCAAACAGCCAGACCAGCAGCTCGGCTGCCAAATTCGAATACGTCACAGTTTCAGCCGGCCAGACCCTGTGGGACCTTGCCGAACAAATTGCTCCAAACACCGATCCTCAGGACTGGATGCAGGACGTCGTAAACCTAAACGGTCTTACTTCAACCGACCTAAAGCCAGGACAGCGCATCGCGCTGCCTTAATTTGTTTGACTTTTTATCTATTTCAGATGGCAAGCCATCCGAAATTTAATCGCAGCCTTTCTGAGGCGCAAGGTAACCTTGGGGGGTGGCTAATCTCGAAGACCTCCCAATCCGCGACGACCTAAAGGGTCGCAAACCATACGGTGCACCGCAGCTTGCCGTGCCAGTTGCGTTGAACGTCAACGAGAACACCCACCGTATCCCAGAAGAGGTTGCGGTTGACATTATCGGTCGCCTGGCAGCAGCGGTCCTCGACATCAATCGCTACCCAGATCGCGAATTTCTTTCGCTGCGCAACTCTCTTGCCAGCTACCTTGGCTCAGACCTAACCGCTGAAAACATTTGGGCAGCTAACGGCTCCAACGAAGTAATTCAGCACATCTTTCAAGCATTCGGTGGCCCAGGTCGCAGTTCACTTGGCTTTGGCCCTACCTATTCAATGTATGGATTGATCGCTCAGGGCACCGGCACAAGCTACGTTGATGCGCCACGACTAGACCGATACGAACTTTCACCTGAACTTGTTCGCGAAGCGATTTTGGATCACAAGCCAAACATCGTGATGCTATGTTCGCCAAACAATCCAACCGGAACACCGCTCAGCCTCAGCTGCATCGAAGCTGCTTACGAGGCAGTAACAGAAGCAACCGGCGGGGTAGTGGTTGTTGATGAGGCCTATGCCGAGTTCGGTGGCAACACAGAGGTAAGTGCAATCAATCTGCTCGAAGGTCGCGAGCGTTTGTTGATTTCTCGAACCATGAGTAAGGCATTCGCTTTTGCCGGAGCTCGCGTGGGCTACCTAGCCGCCGACCCAGCAGTCATCGACGCGCTTCGCCTGGTGCGCCTGCCGTACCACCTGAGCGCCTTTACTCAGGCCGCAGCAGAGGCAGCTCTCGATCACGCAGACACCATGCTGGCCACAGTCGAGGACATCCGCTACCAGCGTGACCGCATCGTGTTGGAGCTAAAAGAACTTGGTCTAGATCCATACCGCTCTGACTCAAACTTCGTTTTGTTCGGTGGGCTCGAAGATCCAAACGCAGTATTCGAAGCACTGCTAGCCAAGGGCGTTTTGATTCGCAATGTTGGTATCCCGGGCACCCTTCGCGTGAGTGCGGGTACAGAGGCAGAGACCACAGCATTCCTTGAGGCACTTCGTCAGGTGCTCAAAAAGTAGTCCTTCGCTAAGATTGACTAAACATTCATCGCATTCGCGAAAGGCAATTTCATGAGCCGTACTGCAACTTTGCAGCGCAAGACTTCTGAATCATCGATTGAGCTAACCCTCAACCTCGATGGCACTGGTCGCGCCGACATTTCAACCTCGGTGCCATTCTTCGACCACATGCTTACCGCCTTCGCAAAGCACTCTCTTGTTGACCTAACTGTCAAGGCAACTGGTGACACCGATATCGATGTGCACCACACAGTCGAGGACACAGCAATCGTTTTGGGTCAGGCAATCAAGCAGGCTCTGGGCGACAAGGCAAAGATTGGTCGCTACGGCGATGCCACTGTTCCACTTGACGACGCCCTGGCTCGTGCAGTGGTTGATGTGTCAGGACGCCCTTACTTGGTTCACACCGGTGAGCCTGAAGGATTTGAATTTCACCTAATCGGTGGCCACTTCACTGGGTCAATGGTGCGTCATGTTTTTGAGGCAATCACTCTGAATGCCGGAATCACCGTGCACCTGACTGTGCTCGATGGTCGCGACGCTCACCACATTGCCGAGGCAGAGTTCAAGGCTTTTGCTCGCGCATTCCGTAAGGCCGTTGAGGTAGATTCGCGCGTTGAAGGAATTCCTTCAACCAAGGGTGCACTGTAAGTGGTAGCACCCCGCGTAGTCGTTCTAGATTACGGCAGTGGTAACGTTCACTCTGCAGCAAAGGCGCTCGCCGAAGCCGGTGCCAATGTTGAGTTAACTCGTGACCGCGATGCAGTTTTGAAAGCCGACGGTTTATTAGTTCCTGGCGTTGGGGCATTCGCCGCTGTTATGGATCAGCTAAACGAAATCAATGCCGGCGAATTAATCGACAAGCGTCTGGTCGCCGGTAAACCAGTCATGGGAATTTGTGTTGGCCTGCAAGTGATGTTTGAACTTGGAGTCGAGCACGGTTTAGAAACTCCGGGTCTTGGTCAGTGGCCGGGCACAGTTGAGAAACTTGATGCACCGGTTCTTCCGCACATTGGATGGAACACCGTAGAAGCTGCAAAGAATTCAAAACTTTTCAGCGGTGTTGAGTATGAGCGTTTTTATTTCGTGCACTCCTACGGAGTTAAGAAATGGGAACTCGTTGTCGATGGCCCACTTGCGGCACCAAAAGTTACCTGGGGTGACTACGGTGGCAAATTTATTGCTGCAGTTGAAAACGGACCATTGACGGCAACACAGTTTCACCCAGAGAAATCTGGTCAAGCAGGAATCAAGTTACTCAGTAACTGGCTCGGAACTTTTTAGTAAGGAATCAAAATGTCAAAGTATCTAGAACTACTTCCTGCAGTTGATGTTGCAGATGGAAAGGCAGTTCGCCTTACCCAAGGTGAAGCCGGATCTGAAACCGATTACGGTAGCCCACTCGAAGCTGCACAGACTTGGATCAATGCCGGTGCTGAGTGGATTCACTTGGTGGATCTAGACGCAGCCTTTGGTCGCGGCGACAACCGTGCCATCATTCGCGAAGTTGTTGACTCGGCAAAAACTGAACTTGGCCGTGGCGTAAAGATTGAACTCTCAGGAGGAATTCGCGATGACGCTTCGCTAGAAGCAGCGCTTGAGGCAGGCGCAACTCGCGTCAACCTTGGCACCGCTGCACTAGAGAACCCGGAGTGGACTGAGAAAGTAATTGCAAAGTTTGGCGATGCAATCGCCGTTGGTCTTGACGTTCGCGGCACCACACTTGCCGCACGTGGTTGGACTCGCGAGGGCGGCGACCTCTGGGAGGTGCTTGCTCGACTAGAGGATGCCGGTTGCCCGCGTTACGTAGTTACCGATGTCACCAAAGACGGCACGCTTAAGGGTCCAAACATCGAACTGCTTCGCGAGGTAATGCAGCGAACCAATAAGCCTGTTGTCGCATCGGGTGGCATCTCATCTCTTCAAGACATCACCGATTTGCGTGCTCTGGTAAACGAAGGCCTAGAGGGCGCAATTCTTGGCAAGTCACTTTACGCAGGCAAGTTCACGCTTGAAGAAGCACTTGCAATCGCAAATGCATAATTCATGAAGAGTCACGATCACCAACACATCAACAAGGATCCGCTTGCGGATTCTGCTGGTGTGCCATGGGATGGTCGCGCTTTCAACGACAACCCATTCGCAAACGACGATGGTTCAGCACGTCCGGAATTAATTTCTGCAATCCGTGAGTTTCACGAATCCGGTGACGCCACAAATGTGTTTGCAGAATTCTCAAAGTCACGTTTGCTAATTCCACTGCTAGCCGATCTTGGTGAATCGGGCGAGGGCGCACATGGGCAAACTGTCGACAAAAGCGCCGACCTATCCATCGTGAATGTTGAAACCCCCGACGGCCAAGTTGGGCTTCCGGTTTTTAGTTCAGTGGATTCAATGAAATTGTGGAACGCCACCGCACGACCAGTGCCAAGCGATGCAATTAGAGTCGCTCTTGCTGCTGCTAGTGAAGGCAACACCCGAATTATTTTGGACCCGGGTTCAGAAACGGAATTCGCATTTAGACGCGCGGCAATCGCAGCCATGGCGCAACAGCAAACTTGGAACCCGCCGCACCTATCGGAGTTGATTACAGCGGAGTTCGAAATAGGCGTGGCCAACGAGGATTCGATTGCCAAGGTATTGATTAGTTCTCTTGACCCGCAGTCACGACTAGCCGGACCAGAGGTAAAAGTTGAACTGCAGGTCGTTGCCGGATTAAATAAAGAACAACTTGAAGAAGTCCTTCATCGAGTTACGCAGAATTGGGCCGAGAGTGAAATCATCTCGAGCTCGGTTGATTCAATGGCACTGGTTGTAAAACCAGCCGATAAATAAAAGTTAGTTAACCGGTCCGGTGAATTTTTCACCAGGGCCAGCACCGGGAGCATCCTTAATTGCTGATGCCTCACGGAACGCTAATTGCAGCGAACGTAATCCATCGCGAAGCGGGCGAGCGTGGTGGTCGCCAATGTCAGCTGCTGCGGCAGTAACCAAACCAGCTAAGGCTGTGATTAGCTTGCGAGCCTCGTCGAGGTCACCCTTGGCTCCGTCTTCGCCAAGCCCACACTGAATCGCGGCTGCGCTCATCAGGTGCACGGCAGTGGTGGTGATAACCTCCACTGCTGGAACTTCGGCAATGTCACGCACCTGATCGGCTACGTCCTTGAATTCGGCCACTGGGGCTTCTCCTTTTGAATGGTTTCTGCTAGGCTAACCCATGGCTCCAAGGTTCGTCCTTGGTCAGAAGTGGATTCAATTCCCACCCGCGTCTACCGATTCTTATAGGTTGCCGGGTAAAGCTTTGAAACTTACGTTTCTGCACGTAATCAGGCTCCCGCCTGTGATGTGGCCATTTATGTCATGTCCAGAGGAGTAACAGATCAGCGATCCCCGTATCAATGAGCGCATCCGCGTGCCAGAGGTTCGCCTCGTCGGCGCCCAAGGTGAGCAAATTGGCGTTGTAAAAATTGAAGATGCCCTTCGTATGGCACAGGAGCAAGACCTAGACCTAGTCGAGGTAGCACCTACTTCAAAGCCGCCGGTTGCAAAGCTAATGGATTTCGGCAAATTCAAGTATGAAGCTGCCCAAAAAGTCCGTGAAGCCCGCAAAAACCAGGTCAACACCATTCTTAAGACCGTTCGTTTCGGACTAAAGATTGATGACCACGACTACGGCACAAAGCGCGCACAGATCGTTAAATTCCTCAAGGCAGGTGACAAGGTCAAGGTGATCGTGGTTTTCCGCGGTCGCGAGCAGTCCCGCCCAGAAATGGGTATCAAGTTGCTTCAGAAGCTTGCTGAAGAAGTCGCTGAGTTGGGTGTTGTCGAATCGAATCCTTCGATTGACGGCCGCAACATGGTGATGGTTATCGGTCCGCTAAAGAACAAGGCTGATGCTAAGGCAGAGGCCAAAAAAGCAGCAGACAAGGCCAAAAAAGCCGAATCTGTAGAACAGCCAAAGGAATCGGCCGCTGAACCAGCAGCCGAGTAGAAAAACAGGAGATAGCAATGCCAAAGCAGAAGACCCACTCGGGCGCCAAGAAGCGTTTCCGCTTCACCGGTAGCGGCAAGATCATGAAGCAGCAGATCAACATGCGCCACAACCAGGAGCACATGTCAAACCGTCGCAAGCGTCGCCTAAACGTCGACCAGGTTGTTTCACCGGCCGACTACAAGACCCTCAAGACCCTACTCGGCAAGTAAACCGACCCAACTTTTTAGGAGCAACAAATGGCAAGAGTAAAAAATGCGGTTAACGGTGCCAAGAAGCGTCGTACCGCTCTAGAGCGCGCCAAGGGTTACCGCGGCCAGCGTTCACGTCTTTACCGCATGGCAAAGCAGCAGATGCTGCACTCGTTGGTTTACGCATACAACGACCGCCGTGCACGCAAGGGTGACTTCCGTCGTCTGTGGATCCAGCGCATTAACGCTGCGTCACGTGCAAACGGTATGACCTACAACCGCTTCATCCAGGGTCTAGGCCTTGCTGGCATTGAGGTTGACCGTCGTATCCTTGCTGACCTAGCGGTAAACGACCCTAAGACCTTCACCAGCTTGGTTGCATCTGCAAAGGCAGCTTTGCCAGCAGACACCTCAGCTCCAAAGGCTAAGTAGTTTCCAATGCTCATCGATCCCAAGGCCGCTAAGGTCCGTGGGGTTGCCAAGCTAACTAAGAAAGACGCCCGGTCATCGACCGGGCTCTTTCTGCTTGAGGGACCTCAGGGCCTAAAAGAAGCTTTAGACCGCCCAAAGCTAATCGTCGAGTTGTACGCAACTGAAGACGCGGTCGAGCGCTACCCGGACCTGTTCGAACGTGCCGAAAACGCCAGAATTCAAGTCCAACTAGTTAGCGAGCCTGTTCTGAAAGCATTGACCGATACCACGACTCCTCAGGGTGTGGTCGCGGTGTGCGAGCAAATCGACGTCACCCTTCAAGACATCATTGCTGCCAAGCCACAATTGGTGGCTCTTTTGGCCAATATCCGCGACCCGGGTAATGCTGGAACCGTGCTTCGCGCTGCCGATGCAGCGGGTGCGGATGCCGTGATTTTCAGCGCAAACAGTGTTGATGTCTACAACCCAAAGGTGGTTCGTTCCACCACCGGCTCTCTATTTCATCTGCCTTTTGCGGTGGATATCGAAATCGAAGACGCTATTTCGGCTCTAAAAGCCGCTGGTTTACAGGTATTTGCGGCCAACGGCGGTGGAGAACAGATCCCAAGCCTGCCGGCCGAAACCTTAGCCAAGCCAACCACCTGGGTGTTTGGCAATGAGGCTTGGGGCTTTGAGCAAAGCACGCTAGATCTGGTCGACCAAGAGGTTGCCGTGCCAATTTACGGTGCCGCCGAGTCTCTGAACCTAGCAACCGCAGCCAGCATCTGCCTTTACGCCTCGGCGTTCGCCCAAAACCGCTAATCACCGCTATTTAGAGCCTTAAAGGTAGACTTGAGCCCTATGTCTGCCGAAAATCCAATTACCCAGCCGGCCGTCGAAGCAGCAGTTAACGAGGCTTTGGCGGTTATTTCCGCTGCCACGGACCTGGCCAGCCTAAAAGCTGCCCGTCAGACCACTGTTGGCGAGCAATCGGCGATTGCCAAGCTAAATGCCCAGATGAAGAGCGTGCCAAACGAGTTCAAGGCAGAGGCGGGTGCCCTAATCGGCAAGGCCCGGGGCGCTCTAAACGAGGCATTCGCCACCAAAGAAGCAGAGTTTTGGGCAGTTGAGCAGGCTGCCAAGCTTGCCGCCGAGGCCGTCGACGTTACCGCGGCTCCAGAGCCAGCGCGTATCGGTGCTCGTCACCCGCTTTCACTTTTGCAAGACACCATCGCCGATGTTTTTGTTGGCATGGGTTGGGAAATTGAGGAGGGTCCAGAAGTTGAGAGCGAATGGTTCAACTTCGACGCACTTAACTTTGATGCCGATCACCCAGCGCGCGCAATGCAAGACACATTTTTTGTTGACCCGGTTGAATCGCACCTAGTTCTTCGCACTCACACTTCACCGGTGCAGGTTCGTTCTATGTTGACTCGCGAAGTTCCGATTTACGTATTGTGCCCAGGTCGCGTTTTCCGCACCGATGAACTCGACGCAACCCACACTCCGGTATTCCACCAAGTTGAGGGACTTGCAGTCGACAAGGGTTTGACCATGGCAGATCTGCGCGGAACCCTGGAACACTTTGCGCGAATCATGTTCGGTCCGGATGCACAGATTCGTTTGCGTCCATCATTTTTTCCGTTCACCGAACCTTCGGCTGAGCTAGACGTTTGGCACCCGGGTGCCAAGGGTGGCGCTCGCTGGGTTGAGTGGGGTGGCTGCGGAATGGTTAATCCAAACGTGCTTAAGGCCGCTGGAATTGATCCAGAAGTTTATTCAGGTTTCGCATTTGGAATGGGAATCGAACGCACTTTGATGTTCCGCAACGATGTGCGCGACATGCACGACATGGTTGAATCCGATGTTCGATTCAGCGAGCAGTTTGGAGTGTCAATCTAATGCGCGTTCCTTTGTCATGGCTTGCTGAGTATGTTGACGTACCTGGTGATGCAACGCCTGAAAGTGTTATGGCAGAACTTGTAAAAGTTGGTCTTGAAGAAGAAGGCTCACACGGCTTTGGCGTTACTGGCCCATTAGTCGTTGGTGAAGTTCTTGAGTTTGTCGAAGAACCCCAGACCAATGGAAAAACCATTCGCTGGTGTCAGATCCGCGTTGCCGCATCTGGACAAAAAGCTGCAGACGGCGGCGACGATGTTCGCGGAATCGTTTGTGGTGCCAGCAACTTTGAAGTTGGCGACAAGGTAGTCGTTTGCCTGCCTGGTGCTGTGCTTCCCGGTGATTTCAAAATTGCAGCAAGGAGCACCTACGGTCACACCAGCGATGGCATGTTGGCTTCTGGTCGCGAGCTGAACCTTAGCGACGACCACTCTGGAATCATTCGTTTGCACGAGCTGGGGCTAGATCCAAAAATCGGCACCGATGCAGTTGAGCTACTGCAACTTTCTGAGCAGGCCGCCGAAGTAAATGTCACACCGGATCGTGGCTACTGTTTCTCAATCCGCGGTATCGCGCGCGAATACGCGCACGCAACCGGCGGAGAATTCCGCGACCCAATCGGTAACGCTCACCCGGAATCAACCAGCGGCTTCAACTTAAAGATTGAAGATCAGTCACCTATTCGTGGCCGCCAGGGTTGTCACCGTTTTGTTTTGCGTTCAGTAAAGGGCGTCGACACCAAGCGACCAACACCACCTTGGATGGTTGCCCGTCTAAAGCTTGCAGGTATGCGTTCAATTTCATTGATCGTCGACATCACTAACTACGTAATGCTCGAAATGGGTCAGCCGTTGCACGCTTACGACGCCGATAAATTGCAGGGCGGCATCACAGTTCGCCGCGCAAAAACCGGCGAAACCATCAAGACTCTCGATGGACAAGAGCGCAAGTTGCACCCTGAAGATCTTGTTATCGCCGACGACGCTGGGGCGATTGGAATTGCGGGTGTGATGGGTGGCGAACGCACTGAAGTTTCAGACACCACAGTAAACGTCATGATCGAGGCCGCAAACTTTGATCCAATTTCAATTGCACGTTCTGCGCGCCGTCACAAACTTCCTTCTGAGGCATCAAAGCGTTACGAGCGCGGCGTTGACAACAACGTTTCAGAGTTTGCTGCTGCTCGCGTGGTTCAGTTGCTTGAAGTTCAGGCGCTAGGTACCAGCGAACCGTTCGGTGCAGACTTCCGTGAACACCACGAGGCAACTCCAATTTGGCTGCCAGCAAATTTTGCTAGCGAACTTGTTGGTGTTGATTACAGCACAGATGAAATCGTTTCGATTCTGAATCAAATCGGTTGTGTAGTTGCAACTGTTGATGGTGGATTTGAAGTTATCGCTCCAAGCTGGCGCCCAGACTTAACTCACAAGACAGACCTTGTTGAAGAAGTCGCACGCATTGGTGGCTACGATCGCATTCCATCACGCTTACCTGTTGCTCCGCCAGGACGCGGCCTAAATGCAAAACAGAAGCGGCGTCGCGCAGTGGTGAATGCACTTGCCTGTTCTGGTCACGTAGAGGTTTTGACCTACCCATTTGTTTCCGCTCTGCAAAACCAGATATTCGCTGCAACGCAAATCGCAACGGTAAAGTTGGCAAACCCACTTCAGGGTGACGCCGACGAAATGCGTGTTTCGATTATGCCTGGCCTAATTGAAGCAGCTAAGCGAAATCTTGCACGTGGCCTAACCGACCTTGCAATCTTCGAAGAAGGCTCAGTCTTCTTGCCATCAGGCACAGTTGGCGCAAACCCAGAACTGCCTGTTGGAAACGCGCGTCCAAGCGAGGTTCAACTTGATGAGCTAAACGCAACTGTTCCAGCGCAACCGCACCACGTTGCTGGTTTGTTCGCAGGTAATCGAATTGCGCAACAGGTTGGCGTTAAGTCAATCGAATCTGGCTACACCGATGCCCTGCACGCAGTCCGCGTCTTGGCGAAATCAGTTGGTGTTGAAGTTGCATTCCAGCAGGCTGCACCAGTTGGATTCCACCCGGGACGCACAGCAGAAGTTATGGTTCAAATCAATGGCGCAAAAACCATTGTCGGTGTTGCCGGTGAGCTCGACCCAACTTTGGCGACTAACCACGACCTGCCTCGACGCATCGGTGCTTTCGAAATTAATCTAGAGCAGCTCTTTGCAGCCGCACCTGACGTGATTCAAGCAGGTCTGCTTTTGACTATGCCTGCTGCAACTCAAGATCTTTCGCTAGTAGTGCCGGTTGACCTTGCTGCTGCAAAACTTCTTGACGTGATTCGAGAAGGTGCTGGCGAACTTCTTGAGCGTGTGGCGCTCGTTGATGACTACCGCGGATCAAACGTTGCCGAAGGTCACAAGTCACTAACCTTCGCGCTCAGGTTCCGCGCCGCAGATCGCACACTTACTCAGGTAGAAGCATCAGCTGCAAGAGATGCAGCGGTAGAACTCGCAAATCAAAGATTCGGTGCAACACTCAGGGCCTAAAGCCTTGATTCCAAACGATAGGAACGCAATGACATTTTCAGTTGCCGTAGCCGGCGCAAGCGGCAACGTCGGCGGGGAACTACTGCGTCTAATTGCCGAGCACCCGCAGCTTGAACTAAAGACAGTCACCGCAAGCAGCATGGTGGGTCAAAAGGTTTCAACACTGCACCCACACGTTCAAAAATTTGCCGACGTGATTTTTAAGGAAAACACCGCCGAGGTTCTGGCCGATCACGACATTGTTTTCCTTGCCTTGCCCCATTCAAAATCTGCAGAAGTTGCGGCCTGGCTGAGTGATGAAACGCTTGTGCTCGACTGCGGTGCTGACTTCCGGTTGGAATCAGAAGCGGACTGGCAAAAGTTCTACGGCGACGAGCACGCTGGTACCTGGACCTACGGCATGCCAGAGTTACTGATCGGCGGCAATCACAAGCAACGCGACCAATTAAAAAGCACCAAGCGCATTGCAGTTCCTGGTTGTAACGTGACCGCTATTACTTTGGGTTTGGCCCCAGCTCTAGCCGCGGGTTTGGTCGAAAACACCGATATCGTCAGCGTGCTAACCGTTGGTACATCCGGTGCCGGGCGCGGTGCTACCGAAAAACTTTTTGAGATCGAACCAACTGGTTCAGCCGATGCATATCAGGTAGGTGGCATTCACCGTCACACACCAGAGATTGAACAGAACCTTTCTAAGTCTGCCGGTGCACGAGTGCAGGTTAACTTCACGCCTGTTCTTGCGTCAATCGAACGTGGAATACTTGCGGTGAATACCGCGGTGCTTAAGCCAGGGGTAGACCTTGAAAAAGTTCGCAGCGCTTTTGAGTCTGCCTATGCGGGCGAACAGTTCATTAAGATTTCTGCAACCGGAGAATTCCCAAGCACTGCAGACACCATCGGTGAAAATTTTGCACTTGTTGGCCTTGCCGTAGACACTCACGCCAACCGCCTCATCTCTGTTTGCGCAATCGACAATCTAGTAAAGGGCACCGGTGGCGCAGCAATTCAGTCAATGAACATCGCACTCGGCTTGCCAGAACAAACCGGACTGGAACAAATCAGTCTCGCCAAGAAAGGCGCATAACCATGACAGTCACTCTTGCCAAAGGTTTTGTTGCCGGTGCCGTGCACGCGGGTCTAAAGAAGTCGGGAAACCTAGACCTAGCTCTAGTGGTTAATCAGGGCCCGCTAAATTCTGCGGCCGTGGTGTTCACCACCAATCGCTGCCAAGCCAACCCAATCATCTGGAGTAAAGAAGTAATTAAAGATGGTCAGGTGTCGGCAATCATTCTGAACTCGGGTGGTGCAAATTGCTATACCGGAGCACAGGGTTTTCAAACCACTCACGCAACTGCAGAAAAAGTTGCCGAGGAACTTGGCGTAAGTGCCGGCGATGTTTTGGTTTGTTCAACCGGTCTAATCGGTGATCAACTTGATCGCGAAAAACTTCTTGCCGGAACCTCTGCAGCTGCAGCAAATCTAAACACCACAAATGGCGCGATCGCTGCCCAGGCCATCATGACCACAGACTCCAAGCCAAAGACGGCAGAATTCACCCACACCGATGGTTGGTCAATCGGTGGAATGGCTAAGGGTGCAGGAATGTTGGCGCCTGGTTTGGCAACAATGTTGGTAGTAATCACCACCGATGCTTCGCTAGACAGCAAGTCACTCGACCAAGCGCTTCGTGCGGCGACTCGCGTCACTTTTGATCGCCTGGATTCGGACGGTTGCATGTCAACCAACGATCAGGTCACGCTGATGGCTTCAGGGGCAAGCAACGTCACTCCAAGTCAAGAGGATTTCACAGTTGCGCTGACTCAGGTTTGTATTTCGCTAGCCACTCAGTTGCAGCAAGATGCCGAAGGCGCATCGCACGACATCACTATCACTGTGCAGGGTGCAGCCTCAGATGCAGATGCCGAAGAAGTGGGTCGTTCGGTAGCACGCAACAACTTGTTCAAGGCCGCAATTTACGGAAACGATCCAAACTGGGGTCGCATTCTTGCTGCAGTTGGCGTAACCCAAGCAGAGTTTGATCCATACAACATCGACGTTTCGATTAACGGGGTAAGTGTGTCGCGCAAGGGCCAACCAGACCAACCACGTGACCTAGTCGATCTAACTCCACGCGCAGTCGACATCACCATCAACCTAAATTCCGGCACTCACACTGCTGCGATCTACACAAATGACTTAACTCACGAATACGTCACAGAGAACAGTGAGTACTCAAGCTGATGATCCCTTCAGAACAGCAAGACCAGACGGTTGCGGCTATCAAGGCCAAGACTCTGATTGAGTCGTTGCCATGGTTGCAAAAGTTTCACGGCAAGGTAGTCGTTGTTAAATTCGGCGGAAACGCAATGGTGGATGCTGAATTACAGAAAGCATTTGCCGAAGACATGGCTTACCTGCGCTGGGTCGGCATTCGTCCTGTTGTGGTTCACGGGGGAGGCCCGCAGATTTCTGCACGCCTTGCCGAGCTAGGAATCGAAAGCGAATTCCGTGGCGGTTTCCGTGTCACCACTGACGAAACCATCACCGTCGTGCGCGATGTTCTGCGTGAACAAATCTCAGCGCAGCTTGCCGAATTAATTCAGGCCGCCGGCGCTGAGGCCACCATCATGTCTGGTGAAGATGCAAATCTTTTCCGTGCAGAAAAGACCACTCTTGATACTGAAGAAGGTCCGGTCGATATCGGTTTGGTTGGTGAAGTTACTCAGGTAAATCCACGCATTGTTCTAGAAGCGCTAGAAGCGGGTCGTGTTCCAGTTGTTTCAACCGTTGCGCCAACTACCGGGGGCGAACTGCTAAACGTGAACGCAGATCTTGCGGCAGCCGCACTTGCAGTTGCGCTCGGCGCAGAGAAACTGATGGTGCTAACCGACGTACCTGGTCTATACAGCGACTGGCCAAACCGCGACTCGTTGGTTTCTGAAATCACCGCCCAAGAATTAGATGAACTTTTGCCTTCACTTGAATCGGGCATGATTCCAAAAATGCAGTCCTGCCTCAAGGCAGTTCAAGGCGGCGTGCCAACCGCTCACGTTATTGACGGTCGCACACCTCACAGCATCCTGCTCGAAATTTTCACGGTGACCGGTGTCGGTACCATCGTGCTTCCATAACAAAAACTAAGAAACGGATAAAAAATGGTTCGCCACTTTCTAAAAGATGATGACATCACTCCTGCTGAGCAAGCAGAGATTATCCGTCGCGCGATTGAGTTGAAAAAGAACCCTTACGCGGCAAAGCCATTCGCAGGCCCAAAGACCGTTGCGCTAATTTTTGACAAGACTTCCACCCGAACCCGCGTTTCCTTTGCCGTTGGTGTTGCCGACCTTGGCGGCTCACCGCTAATCATCGACAGCCAAAGCAGTCAGATGGGCGCCAAGGAATCTGTAGCCGACACCGCTAAGGTTCTTGGTCGTCAGGTAGCTCAAATTGTTTGGCGCACCTACGCACAGCTTGGTCTAGAAGAAATGGCCGAGCACGCTGGCGTTCCAGTGATCAATTCACTTAGCGACATGTACCACCCGTGCCAAATTCTTGCCGACCTAATGACGATTCAGGAACACAAGGGAAAACTTGCCGGCCTGAAACTCGCCTACGTAGGTGACGCAAGCAACAACATGGCCAACAGTTACCTAATCGGTGGCGCAACCGCAGGCATGCACGTTTCAGTTGCCGGCCCTGCAAACTACTTGCCGGATTCGCACATCGTTGCGCGCGCGGAATTGATTGCACAAAAAACCGGTGGCTCAATTTCAGTTCACGGTGAACCAGTTGCAGCAATTGCAGATGCAGATGTTGTGATTACCGATACCTGGATCTCAATGGGTCAAGAAGACGAAAAGGAACAACGCCTTCGCGACTTTGCTGGTTACACTATCGACGAAAATCTTTTTGCCAACGCAAAGCCAGATGCAATTTTTATGCACTGCCTTCCTGCGTATCGCGGGTACGAAGTTTCTGCTGAAGTTCTTGACGGACCTCGCTCTGTAATTTGGGACGAAGCTGAAAACAGATTGCACGCACAAAAAGCTTTGATGGTTTGGCTCGCCGAACAGGCATAACCACGGCCAACTAAAAACACTCGAAAGTAAGATTAAGAACATGAATGCAAACACCGGCTCTAACGCTCTATGGGGCAGTCGCTTCGAGGGCGGCCCGTCGGATGCGCTAGTCGCACTTAGTCGCTCAGTGCACTTCGACTGGCGTCTAGCTGCCTACGACATCGCTGGTACCCGCGCTCACATCAAGGCACTCCAGTCAGCCGGTTACCTAACCGTGGCCGAACTTGAAAAAATTGACCGCAGCCTCGTTGAACTTCTTGATCGTGTCGAAAAGGGTAGCTTCCAAGCAAAGCCAACCGATGAAGACGTTCACTCTGCTCTCGAGCGTGGTCTAATCGAAATCGCCGGCGTTGAATTGGGTGGCAAGGTTCGTGCCGGTCGCAGCCGCAACGACCAAATCGCAACTTTGATCCGCACCTACCTGCTTGACCAGGCCGTGATCATTCGCGACCAGGTAACTCAGCTGGTTGAGGTCTTGGTTTCTCGCGCCGAGGAGCACCTTGGCGTGGCAATGCCAGGCCGCACCCACTTTCAGCACGCGCAGCCGGTTCAGCTTTCTCACCACCTGCTTGCTCACGCGTGGCCATTGGTCCGCGACCTTGAGCGCCTAGAAGACTGGCGCAAGCGTGCCAACCTTTCTCCATACGGAGCGGGGGCGCTTGCCGGAAACACCCTTGGCCTAGACCCAAACTTGGTGGCGCGCGAGTTAGGACTTGCCGGCCCAACCCAAAACTCAATCGACGCCACCGCTAGCCGCGACGTGGTTGCCGAATTCTCATTCATCACTACCCTGATCGGCATCAACCTGTCCCGATTCTCAGAAGAGATCATCATCTGGGCCAGCGCCGAGTTCAACTACGTCAAGCTGCACGACGCCTACTCAACCGGGTCGTCGATCATGCCGCAAAAGAAGAACCCCGATATCGCCGAGCTTGCTCGCGGTAAGGCTGGCCGCCTAATTGGTGACCTAACCGGCCTGCTGGCTACCCTCAAGGGTCTGCCTTTGGCTTACAACCGTGACCTACAAGAAGACAAAGAGCCAGTATTCGATGCCGTTGACACTCTCACTGTGCTGCTACCAGCCTTTACCGGAATGGTTGCGACCTTGGAATTCAACCGCAACCGCCTTGAACTGCTTGCGCCAGCGGGCTTCTCGCTAGCAACAGACGTGGCCGAGTGGCTAGTCAAGCAAAAAGTTGCCTTCCGCGATGCCCACGAGATAACCGGCAAGCTTGTTTCATACTGCGAGCAGCACAACCTTGAACTTCACGAGGTGCCAGATGCCGAGATGGCTGCCATCTCACCGGCACTTACCCCAGATGTTCGCGATGTTCTTACCGTTGGCGGCTCAATCAAGGCCCGCGCCGGAGCAGGTGGCACCGCGCTTCCTCGCGTGCTCGAGCAAATTTCGGCACTTCGCAAAATTGCCCCAAAGCGTGAGGCCTAAACGTGACTAACGCTGCCCTAAAGACTCAGTCAAACGACCCAAGTTTCAAAGATCTGCTCGATGAACTGCAGTGGCGCGGTCTGGTTGCCCTAAACACCGATGAAGATGCCCTGCGCAAGGCTCTCAACGAGACCAAGATCACCTATTACATTGGCTTCGACCCAACCGCGCCAAGCCTGCACCTGGGCAACCTGGTTCAGCTGCTAATCATGCGCCGGCTTCAGCTGGCCGGCCACAAGCCACTAGCCCTGATCGGTGGTTCAACCGGTCTGGTTGGCGACCCACGCCCAACCGCCGAGCGCACTCTAAATACCAAAGAGACAGTGAGCGAGTGGGTAGAGAAGCTGGGCAAGCAGGCTTCACGATTCCTTTCTTTCGAGGGGGATAACCCGGCCCGCCTGGTCAACAACCTTGACTGGACGGCGCCGCTTAGTGCGATTGACTTCCTTCGCGACATCGGTAAGTACTTCCGTGTTGGCACAATGCTCAGCAAAGATGCGGTTTCTGCCCGTCTGAACTCTGAGCACGGCATTAGCTACACCGAATTCAGCTACCAGATCCTTCAGGGCTACGACTACCTAGAGCTTTTCCGCCGCTATGACTGCACCCTGCAGATGGGTGGCAGTGACCAGTGGGGCAACCTGACTTCAGGCACAGACCTAATCCGCAAGGTCGAGGGTAAATCTGTACATATTCTGGCCACCCCGCTAATCACCAACAGCGACGGCCAAAAGTTCGGAAAGTCAGAGGGTAACGCGGTTTGGCTAGATGCCGAGTTCACCAGTCCCTATGCCTTCTACCAGTTCTGGCTAAACGTCGACGACGCCGATGTAATCGATCGCCTAAAGGTTTTCACCTTCCTTACCAAGGCAGAAATCGAGGACTTGGCCAAGCAGACCGCCGAGGCGCCGCACCTTCGTGCCGCCCAAAAGCGTCTGGCTCTAGAAGTCACGACTTTGGTCCACTCAGCTCAGGCGGCTCAGGCAGCAATCGACGCCTCTGCCGCACTGTTCGGCCAGGGCGATCTAGCTGCCCTAGACATCGATACTTTGCAGTCAGCACTGGGGGAGTTGCCTAATACTCAGGCCGCAATCGGAACCCCGATAACCCAGCTTTTGATTGAAACCGGACTAGTAGACAGCATTTCTGCTGGACGACGTGCAATTAAAGAGGGCGGTGTTTACGTAAATAATGAAAAAATTATTGACGAGGCCGCAGTTTTGAACGATCTTTTGCACTCAAAGTTCGCTGTTTTGCGCCGTGGAAAGAAGACCTTAGCTGGCGTATTCGCCTTATAAACAAAGGCAACCAGCACCATAGGCACCAGCAAATTCAATCGCTGAATGGGCCGTGAACAACTGGCAAAAAAACATTAAAGATTTTTCGTAAAAATGCCCATTTGGATTTGACTTCATCGTTATATGAACGTAATGTAGACACTCGTTGCCCAAAGTTTGGAACCTTCTGCTTAGAAGTCCGGCTCAAGAGCAACAAATCCTAAGAAATAAAGGCGTTCAGGCCTTGTTTGCCTGTGCTTTTGTCTCTAAGATTTAAACCTCTTATCACGAAAATTTCGTTGTGACTATTTGACACGCGGAAAATTTATGGTAAGTTTGTGAAGTTGCTCTGTAGACCATCGCGAGAGAAATCCGCAGACGCATCCGATCCTTGAGAACTCAACAGTGTGCACTATGTCGATACCAAGAACCTCTTGGTTATTTAGGCTTGCCTAAATAGTCAGAGAAAATATTGGATTAGACAGATTGTCAGACAATCTGATTTAGTCAGATCAAACTAATGCCCCCATTTTCCGGGGGTTTTGTTAAGTTTGCCTCTTGCTTGCAAGGGGCTATTAACTTTTACGGAGAGTTTGATCCTGGCTCAGGACGAACGCTGGCGGCGTGCTTAACACATGCAAGTCGAACGATGAAGCCGGAGCTTGCTC
>CANGJO010000011.1 GCA_947454285.1 Microbacteriaceae bacterium
CAGCAACAAGCTTTTCAAATTAATTTGACGCTAAAAGATAAAGCCTGGCAGTTAAAGAAATTCACCCGGCTAGAAAACTAACCGGGTGAAAATCTATTGAAACTAAATTCCTAGAACAGAATCAAAGTTTGCTTCCTCTAGGCGAGACTTCACGTCAACCAAGAAGCGGCTTGCGTCTGCACCATCAACCAAGCGGTGGTCGTATGAAAGCGCAAGGTAAACCATGCTGCGAATTGAAATTGAGTCCTGACCGTTTGCATCGGTAACAACAACCGGACGCTTTGTCACAACACCGGTACCAAGAATTGCAACCTGTGGCAAGAACACAACTGGAGTATCAAACAGTGCTCCGCGTGAACCGGTATTTGTCAAAGTGAATGTTCCACCGCCAAGTTCGTCTGGCTTTAGCTGGCTTGCGCGAGTACGTGCCGCAAGGTCAGCAATCTGCTGTGCAATCTGCGCGATGTTCAGAGTTGAAGCGTCACGGATTACCGGAGTCAGTAGACCCTTCTCAGTGTCAACCGCAAATGAGATGTTCTCTGTGCCGTGGTAAACAATGTTTTCTCCATCAATGGTTGCATTTAGCTTTGGGTGCACACGAAGTGCCTCGGCTGCAGCAAGTGCAAAGAATGGCATGAAGTTCAACTTGCCACCGGTAGCAGCAACAAACTGCGGCTGAACGCGCGCACGAAGTGCAGCGATCTTGGTGACATCAACTTCAACAACGGTAGTTAGCTGTGCGGTTGAAACCATCGAAGCAACTGCACGCTCGGCAAGAACCTTGCGTAGCCGTGACATTGGCTCTGTGGTTCCGCGAAGCGGTGAAGCTGCACCTGGAACGAATGGTGCTGCAGGTGCAGAAGTTGCAACCGGAGCTGAGTAGCTAGCTACTGGAGCAGCCGCTGGTGCAGAGGTCGCAGCAAGAACGTCGTCCTTGCGAATGCGACCACCAACGCCGGTGCCGGCAATCTTAGAAAGGTCAATTCCAATCTCTGATGCAAGCTTGCGAACAAGTGGAGTCACGTAACCTGCGTCAACGGTTGAAGCTGGCGCGCTTGCTGCTGGTGCAACAGGAGCGGCAACTGGAGCGGCAACTGGAGCGGCAACAACAGGCGCAGCAGCCGGTGCCACAGGCGCTGCCACTGGAGCAGCAACTGGGGCAGGGGCTTCAACAACCGGGGCAGGGGCTTCAACAACCGGGGCAGGAGCAACTGGAGCAGCCGGTGCTTCAACAACTGGAGCAGTAGCCGGTGCCGCAGCGCCTGAGCCTGAGCCAATCACAACTAGAACTGCGCCAACCTGAACCGTCTCGTCCTCTTGAACCAAAATCTGCTCGATCACACCGGCAATTGGTGAAGGAATCTCGGTGTCTACCTTGTCGGTAGAAACTTCAACCAGCGGCTCGTCGATTGCAACGGTGTCGCCAACTTTCTTAAGCCAGCGAGTTACTGTGCCTTCGGTTACGCTCTCGCCAAGTGCTGGTAGAACTACTTGTTCGCTCATTTACTAATTGCTCCTTGTGGGATTTTCTTCTTTAAATTTATGCGTGTGCGTGAAGTGGCTTGCCGGCTAGAGCTAGGTGTGCTTCGCCGATTGCTTCGTTCATGGTTGGGTGCGCGTGCACCAAAGTTGCAACGTCTTCTGGATACGCTTCCCAGTTCACGATTAGCTGTGCCTCACCAATTTGCTCACCAACGCGTGAACCAATCATGTGCACACCGATAATCGGACCATCGTTGCGACGGATCAACTTAATGAAACCGGCAGTGCCAAGGATCTGGCTCTTTCCGTTTCCACCAAGGTTGTACTCGTAAGTTGAGATGTTTCCTGCACCGTAGGCTTCAGCAGCCTTGGCCTCAGTTAGACCAACAGATGCAACCTCTGGCTCACAGTAGGTGACCTTTGGAATTCCAGTTTCGTCAATTGCGGTTGGCTTTAGCCCAGCGATTTCTTCGGCAATGAAAATACCCTGCTGGAAACCGCGGTGTGCCAACTGCAAACCAGGAACGATGTCACCGGCTGCGTAAACGTTTGGCAAGTTTGTCTGTAGGCGGTCGTTAGTCAAGACGTATCCGCGATCCATTGCTACGCCTTGTTCTTCGTATCCAAGACCAGCAGTGTTTGGTCCACGACCAACTGCAACTAGAAGAAGGTCAGCCTCAAGCTGCTCGCCGCTTTCTAGAGAAACAACAACGCCGGTTTCGTTCTGAGTTACACCAGAGAAACGAACGCCAAGCTTGAAGTCAATGCCGCGCTTACGGAACGCACGCTCAAGACCCTTGCTGACTGCTTCGTCTTCGTTAGGAACTAGGTGAGGCAGACCTTCAACGATGGTCACATCGGTGCCGAATGATTTCCAGATTGATGCAAACTCAACACCGATAACTCCGCCACCAAGCACGATTGCTTTTTTAGGAACGAAGTTCAGCTGAAGTGCGTGCTCAGAGGTGATTACGCGGCCACCGATTTCCAAACCTGGAAGGGTGCGGCTGAATGAACCTGATGCAAGAACAACGTTCTCACCGGTGTAGTAGTCATCGCCGACCTGAATTGTGCGCGGACCAGCCATGCGACCTTCGCCCGCAACCACGGTGATGTTCTTTGATGAGACCAAGCCGGTTAGGCCCTTGAAAAGTCTGTCGACGATTGTGTCGCGGTAGTTATTAACCGCTGGCATGTCGATTGAACCGAAGGTTGCCTGAACGCCAAAGTGTGCGGCTTCCTTTACGTTGTCGGCGATTTCGGCCGAGTGCAAAAGCGCCTTGGTTGGAATACAGCCGCGGTGCAAGCATGTGCCACCCAACTTGTCCTTCTCGATTAGAGCAACGCTCTTACCAAGCTGAGCCGAACGAAGAGCAGCTGCATAGCCACCACTTCCGCCGCCCAGGATTACAACGTCAAAGTTGTGGTCAGCCACTGAATTTCTCCTTAAGAAGGTTCGTCAATACCTTCAAACTTTACTACTGATAGTTGTCTATTTATTGCCCGATAACTGGGCAGCTAAGGCAACCAGAGTTCTAACCATGACTCCGGTTCCGCCCTTTGGTGTGTATCCGTATGCGGAACCGCCGTTGTCGGCAGGGCCGGCAACATCAAGGTGCGCCCAGTCAATATCGTTCGGCACGAATTCACGCAAGAAGTGGCCACCAATCAACATGCCTCCGGCACGATTGCCAATTTTTACGTTGGCAATATCGGCTACATCGGAGTTCAAAAGCGCACGTAGCTCTGTTGGTAGTGGCATGTGCCAAACCAACTCACCGGCTTCTACAGCCGATGACTCAATCAGCTTGATTGCCTTGTCGTCGCCCATTAGCCCTGCATACCTATTGCCAAGTGCAATGGTTGCGGCTCCGGTCAGGGTTGCAATGTCCACAATTAGATCTGGCTTGGCTTCCGCAGCAGCAGATAGGCCATCGGCAAGCACCAATCGACCCTCGGCATCGGTGTTCAAAACCTCAACAGTCTTACCATTGCGGATCTTGATCACGTCGTCCGGGCGCTGTGCGGTACCAGAAGGCATGTTTTCGGCCAGGCAAAGCCATGCGGTCACGCGAATCGGCAGGCCAAGCTTGGCGATTGCCACTACCGACTGGAACGAGGTAGCCGCTCCGGTCATGTCGTACTTCATGCCAACCATAGATTCGGCCGGCTTCAGGCTTAAGCCACCGGTATCAAAGGTGATTCCCTTGCCAACTAGGGCTAGGTGTTGCTTGGCGCCCTTTGGTCGGTAGTCAATCTTGACCAGGCGAGGCGGGCGGCTTGAACCCATACCCACGGCCAAAATGCCGCCAAATCCAGCCTTAGCCAAAGCCTTTTCGTCCCATACCTCAATAGATAAGCCAAGGCCCTTGGTTCCGCTCTGCACTTCTTTAACCATGGCGGCCGGATACATCTGATTTGGGGGAGTATTCACCAGATTTCGGGTGGTGGTCACAGCCTGGGCCAGAATTTGGATCTTGCTTAGCTCGGCAGCGCTGATCTTGTGCTCGGTGACGATGGTCACCTTGTTTAGCAGGATTGGCTTGATGTTGGCCTTGCTCTTGAGGCCGTTGTACTCGTAGTTGCCAAGCTGAAGACCCTCAATAAGTGCAATTGCCAGTGGGAGGCTAATCGAACCAAAATCAATCACGATTTCGGCAACATTCTTCATCGAGCGGGCAATCGCTCCACCAACGGAACGAAGCTGGTCGGCGGTCAACTTGTCTTTGGCGCTCTTTTCAGAACCCTGTTTTTCAGAACCCTGTTTTTCAGAACCAAGGCCCACGATTGCAAAGATGGCTCCGCTTGGAGCGGCAACTCTGGTGACTGATTCCAGCGAACTCGAAGCGCCAAGTTGCTCCAGGTCGTGTTTTGCCAGGCTCGAAATATCGGTGTCCGACTTTGTCAGTTGCAAGCCCTTAGATGTTTCTTTAACACCGATAACGAATGCGGTGCCCTTCTTGAAGGCCGGAACTTTTGTGGCGGTGCTGATCTTCAAATTGCTCATGTCTCAATGCTAAACGCGTGGAGTTAGGATGTTTCTATGACCCACTCAAGAAGACTGTTCGAATTTAAAGACGGCTTTGAAGAGGTTCCAACCGGTTTGCACCTGATCGCCGGTCTTTCCGGATTTACCGATGCGGGTTCCACAATTGGCCAGGTTGCCGATCAAATTTTTGCGAATCTAGACACCCGCTTAGTTGTTCAATTCAAAAACGACGAGCTGTTGGATTACCGTTCACGCCGTCCGGTGATGTTCTTTGAGCGCGATCACATTGAGCACTACGAGCCTCCGGTGCTTGGTCTATACCTAGTTCACGACGAGGTGAATCAGCCGTTCCTATACCTTCACGGTTATGAACCGGATTTCCGCTGGGAAGAATTTGCCGAGGCTGTGCTTGATCTTGCCGAGGGTCTTGAAGTTGCTGATTTCACCTGGGTGCACTCGATACCATTTCCAATTCCGCACACTCGCGCGGTTGGCGTAACTGTTTCTGGAAATCGCACTGAAGTGATTGATGCAGTTTCGGAATGGAAGCCGCAGACTCAGGTTCCAGGAAACGTTTTGCACCTGCTGGAGTTTGCTTTTAGTCAGATTGACATGCCAACCGTTGGTTACGTCATGCTGGTTTCGCATTACCTAAGCGAAAGCGAATACCCGCAAGCAGCGGTCACCGCGTTCGAGCAGATTGCATCGACCACCGGATTGGTTTTCCCAACCGATGCCCTTCGCGACGAAGGCGCTGAGTTTTTGACCAAGTTGCAAGAGCAGCTAGAGAAGAACGAAGAACTAGCCAAGATGGTTGCCAACCTAGAGCAGGGCTATGCCAACGAGAAGACCGGCCCTAACCGCGCACCAATTGCCAAGCCGGCCACCAAGATGCCAACCGCCGAGGAAATCGCAGCCGAGCTCGAGGGCTACTTGGCAACTCGCCGCAGAAATTCTTTAGACGAATAGTGAAATCAAAAAACGCATCGCTGGTAATGATTGCCGGTGCGTTGGCATACCTGATGACGGTGACCAATCGCAGCAGCATGGGTGTTGCCTCATTGCTTGCCTCGCAAAAATTTGAAGTAGCCGCGACTTCGCTTTCCACTCTTGCTGTTGCACAGCTGGTTGTCTACGCAATCATGCAGGTGCCAGTAGGTATCTTGCTTGACAGGTACGGTTCCAAGGCCATGTTGGTTTTTGGTACTGCTGTGATGACCGGCGGTCAGTTCTTGGTTGCCGTTTCTACAGAGCTAGGTTTGGCAGTGGTGGGCCGAATGTTCGTTGGATTCGGTGACGCGTTTGTTTTCATCAGCGTGATTCGTTTGGTCAATGGTTGGTTTGTTGGGTCACGGGCAACTCGCGTGCAACAACTTGTTACTAACACTGGTCAGCTAGGCCAAGCTGTTTCGGCAATTCCTTTCGCGGCAATGCTTGGTTCTTATGGTTGGAACACTTCTTTCACAATTCTTGCTGGCGCATCATTCGCAGTCGTTTTTATTAGTGCGGTGTTCATCGTCAACGATCGCGAACCGCGTAACGCAGAACACAAATCCCCTTCACTCAAAATTGTTTTTGGTCAACTAATCGAAAACGTAAAGCACCCCGGAGTGCGAATGGCGTTTTGGACGCACTTTGTTTTGCAGTCGGCGCCATCGGTGTTTTCTCTTTTGTGGGGTTTCCCATTCTTGGTTGGCGGTCAGGGGATTGAACCGCACATTGCATCGCTACTGCTCAGCAGTTTTGTGATCATAGGTTTCATCGTTGGTCCACTGATCAGTTTGTTCTGCGCCAGGTATCCGCAGCGCAGATCGTTCCTAATTTTGAGCAATGTGCTGGCGTTGGCAATCGTGTGGAGCATGGTGATTTTCATTCCTGGCAAAGCACCGATATGGCTCGTAGCGCTGTTGTGTTTGGTATTAGCAACCAGTGGGCCAATGTCGATGATCGCGATGGATTACACCCGCAGCTTCATCGACAAATCACGTCTGGGCACGGCAACCGGATTCGTGAACATCGGCGGTTTCGTGGCAACCTTCAGCATGATGTTCTTGGCTGGAATCATCTTGGACTTGGTCAAGGCTGCCTCAAGTGCGGCCGGCCAGACTGCCGAGTTGTATAGCCTCAACGGGTTCCGTTGGGCAATGAGCGTGCAGTTCCTGGTGCTGATCATCGGCACATCTATGTTCGTGCTGGAACGCAAGAAGGCCAGGGCCAAGCTGTTCCTCGATGAAGGAATAATTTTGCGACCTATCGGGGTTGTTATCTCAGAGCGAATTAGCCGCAAGACACGATAAATAGGCGTATCTGCCTACATTCACGGCTATAATGGCAATAAGACCCAGTCGGCCTTTTGAAAAAGAGGACTTGACATGGGTCTTAGTAATGCCCGAAACGGTATTCATCGGTTCGGTGGGGGCATCGAGAGGCATGAAGTTGGCAAAGAAAGATTCAGAGGCAGGAACCGGCAAGAAGCGTGGCGGCTTGCTATCTAGTCTTCTGCGTTCTGCGGCTGACAAAACCTCATCTTCAAAGAACACTAAAGCTAAGGAAACCCCGGTCATTACCGCTTCAACTTCTAAGACTGCAAAGCCTGCAGCAAAGACTGCAACTAAGCCAGCCGTAAAGGCTGCCGCTAAGCCGGTTGCTAAGACTGCAAAGCCTGCAGCGAAAACTGCTGCTAAACCAGCAACTAAGGCTGCTGCAAAGCCGGCTGCAAAATCAGCCGCAAAGACTCCAGCAAAGGCAGCGGCAAAGCCAGCGGCAAAGCCAGCTGCCAAGCCGGCGGCAAAGGCTCCGGCAAAAACTGCAAAGCCAGTTGCCAAGACTTCAACCAAGGCCGCTGCAAAGCCAGCGGCTAAAGCAACCGCAAAGGTAGCCGCTAAGCCAGCCGCGAAGACCGCAGCAAAGGCTCCGGCAAAAACCGCAACCAAGCCAGTTGCAAAAGCTGCTCTAAAGACCGCAACCAAGCCAGCTGCCAAGGGCAAGGCCGCCGCTGTTCCTGCATCCAAGGCAAAGCCTGCAAAGGCAAGCAAGCTTCCTAAGGGAATGGGCGACGACGAAGAAGAACTTGATGACGATGCTGATCTTGAGTCAGTAGACGAAATCGTTGCCGAGGCAGCTGCAGTTGTAGACATCGCCGCGGTTGAAGAAGAACTTCCAGAAGAAGAGCCTGAAGAAGACAAGGCTAAAAACGAGATTGCAAAAATCGGTGGAATGGTTCTTTCGAACCGCGAGGAAGATGACATTCCTGCGCAGACCACAACAATCACCGGTGCAACTGCTGACCCGGTAAAGGACTACCTAAAGCAAATCGGTAAGGTTGCGCTGCTAAACGCCGAACTTGAAGTTGAGTTGGCCAAGCGAATTGAAGCCGGTCTGTTTGCCGAAGAAAAACTTGCCACCGATAAAAAGATTTCACGCGATGTTGAGCGCGACCTCAAGTGGGTTGTTAAAGATGGCCAGCGTGCAAAGAGCCACTTGCTTGAGGCAAACCTTCGTTTGGTAGTAAGCCTTGCAAAGCGCTACACCGGCCGCGGTATGCAGTTCTTGGATCTAATTCAAGAAGGAAACCTTGGTTTGATTCGTGCGGTTGAAAAGTTTGACTACACCAAGGGTTATAAGTTCTCTACTTATGCAACCTGGTGGATTCGTCAGGCAATCACCCGTGCAATGGCCGACCAGGCGCGAACCATTCGTATTCCGGTTCACATGGTTGAAGTTATTAACAAGCTTGCTCGTGTTCAGCGTCAGTTGCTGCAGGACCTTGGTCGCGAACCAACCCCAGAAGAGCTTGCTCGCGAACTAGACATGACACCTGAGAAGGTTGTTGAAGTTCAGAAGTACGGCCGCGAACCGATTTCGCTTTCGACCCCACTTGGTGAAGACGGTGACAGCGAGTTCGGTGACTTGATCGAAGACACCGAGGCTGTTGTGCCTGCCGATGCAGTTGGTTTCACCATGCTTCAGCGTGAGCTTGAGCGCATTCTTGATTCGCTACACCCTCGTGAAGCTGGTGTGATTCGTTCACGCTTTGGTCTTGGCGACGGCGTGCAGAAGACCCTGGACCAAATTGGTGAAGAGTTCGGTGTTACCCGCGAACGTATTCGTCAGATTGAATCAAAGACCATGTCAAAGCTGCGTCACCCATCTCGTTCGCAGATGCTTCGTGACTATCTAGAAAACTAAGTTCTAGGTCTAGCCAGTGCTTTACATACCGGCGATTCTGATCGGGCGCTTGGTGCGCACGTTGGTCAGGATTGTTCGCCCAGGTGGCGGCTCGGCTCTGCCGGGCTTGGTAGTAAGCAAAATCG
Source organism: Microbacteriaceae bacterium (assembly GCA_947454285.1). Lineage (GTDB taxonomy): Bacteria > Actinomycetota > Actinomycetes > Actinomycetales > Microbacteriaceae > Rhodoluna. The sequence goes on from CANGJO010000011.1 coordinate 8,785, forward strand.
CTCCGGGCTTATTGGCTAGAACACTTTCCAAGTTTCCTGATGGCCTTGTAGTGATCACCGGTTCAGCGGGCAAGTCAACTACTACCAAGATGGTGGTTGCCATTGCCAGGGCTCACGGCAAAACCGTCTTCACGAATCCCTCTACGGCAAACATCGCTCAGGGCTTCTTCTCATCAATCATTGAACAATCAACAATCACCGGTCGCATCAGCGGTGACGTTGCGATTCTAGAAATGGATGAGGGCCACGCTGCCGAAATCACTCGTCGAATTAAGCCTCGCCAGGTAACTATTTTGAACGTGCTCGACGATCAGCTAGATAGATTTGTTGATCCGGCACTGGTACGTGAAAAACTCACCGATGTTGCCAAGCGTGCGACTGACGCATTGGTGCTGAATGCTGACGACCAGAACGTTTTGCAGATCAATAAGGAAGTTGCCGCACGTGGAACTTCTTGGTTTGGTCTTGCGCCGCAGATCATTGCTGGAACAGAGCACGGTCTTGGAAACGCGCCTACCTACCTGGCAGATTTGCCACGACCAAATACCCAAACTGAAGTTCTGTCTTTCAATGAAGACGAAACAGTCGCCCTGGTTGCCGACCAAAAAATCAAATTTGATCTTCCAAATCGCGGAATTCACTTTGCTCTAGACGCAGCGGCGGCCTTGGAATCTACACGCCGCTACCTTGGCGATTCATTCGATGCCCAATTGGCGGCAAACACACTCACCGAATTACCACCGGTGTTTGCTCGTGGTGAAATCACTCAGGTCAATGGCGTTGACGTTGAATTTATTTTGGTGCAGAACCCAATGAGTTTTCAGTTGAACCTAGACAATCTGCCAAGCGATCAGGAGCAACTGATGGTGGCAATCGGTCGCGATGTTCACGATCCTTCGTGGCTCTGGACTGTTGATTTGAAGAACTTGAAGAAGGTTGACCTGGTTAGCGGATTCAACTTTGCCGAGATGGCACTGCGCTTGGCTTACGACGAGATTCCTATCGGTGTCATTGAACCGGACCTTGAAGTTGCACTTGACAACTTCTTTGCTCAACCGGCGCCAACCTGGGGTAGACGAACCGTTATTTTCTCGGCCGATGCAATGCGTCGCACTCGTCGCTACCTAGGCTTCACCGATCCAGAGGCGGTTGGTCGATGAGCATCAAGTTAGTTTCGCTTTTCCCGAATCACTTGGATCTAAATGGCGACCAGGCCAACCTTCTGGTGCTTGCCAAGCGTCTGAAGTGGGCAGGTGTAGCAGCTGAGATTGTTGCCGTTGAAAAGGGTAAGTCAATTCCAGAAGATGCCGCGCTGATTTTCCTTGGTCACGGATCAATGGCGGCCTGGGCAGACGTTGAGTCTGAATTGAATCGTCTAGTGGGTGACATCAAGCGATTGACTGCCGACAGCACTGCTTTCATGGCAGTTGCCACCGGGCACGAACGTGCAATCAAGCTTGGGCTGCTTGGCGGAACAGCAAAAGCTAAAGCCAGGATTTCTAAGTTTGAAATTGCTGTTATTGAAGGCCAAGAGATTCTTGGCTACCTAAATTCGGCTACCGATGCACCTGTGATTCAGAAGCTAGGACTGCTACTGGGCACTCAGCTGCACGGCCCGGTCTTTGCTAAGAATCCAGTATTGGCTGATTCGTATTTGGCAGAGATTGCCAAGGCTCAGGGCGTTGACTTAGCTATTGATGCGTTAAACACAAATGCCAGCCTGGTGGCTGGCATTGTGGACCAAGTTTGGGAACTCGAACGCGAATTAGCGAGCGAGTAGTTTCTGGGTTTCGTCCTGCCAGTTCACCGCAATCGGTTCTAGCTGAGCGCGCTTCTCGTTGCCGTGGTGCGAACAGAACATCAGCTCACCGGTTGCCAAGGTCACGCGAATGTAGGCCTGAGCGCCACAAACATCACAGCGATCTGCTGCGGTCATCTCACGGTTCTGAGATACCTCAACTTCTGTTTCAACCGCTTCGTTTACTGGTTGCATTTGACTGCCTTTCTTCTTGTCAATCTCAACACACGAAACTGGCAAAAAGTCCCATTGTCGGCAGCATTTCGCTAACTGCGAAGTTATGCAGATTCCCGCCCAACCGTGTCAGAACTGGCCTTTTGGGCCGTGGCAGTTAGCATTTTGAGGTGCCAAACAACGATTACTCCGCTCGCCACCTGTCTGTCCTTGAAGGGCTCGAGGCCGTTCGCAAACGCCCAGGTATGTACATTGGGTCCACCGACAGCCGTGGTCTCATGCACTGTCTTTGGGAGATCATCGATAACTCGGTAGATGAAGCCCTTGCCGGTCACGGTAATCGAATCGAAGTCACCCTGCATCAAGATGGCAGCGTTGAAGTGATCGACAAGGCACGCGGTATTCCGGTAGACATCGAGCCAAAGACTGGCCTCAGCGGTGTTGAAGTTGTATTCACCAAACTTCACGCGGGTGGAAAGTTTGGATCAGGTTCTTACGCGGCTTCAGGTGGTCTTCACGGTGTTGGTGCATCTGTTGTGAACGCGCTTTCTCAGCGTCTAGATGTTGAGGTTGATCGCGGTGGCAAAACTTACGCGATGTCGTTCCGCCGTGGCGAGCCAGGAATCTTTGACGATAAGAAGGGCATCAAACCCGATAACGCGTTCAAGCCTTTCGAAGATGGTTCGATTCTTCGCGAAGTTGGCAAGGTTGGCAAGAACGTAACCGGTACCCGAGTTCGCTACTGGGTTGACCCACAGATTTTCATTAAAGATGCTGTTTTCGCACTCGACGAACTTTCTGCTCGTGCTCGCCAGACCGCTTTCTTAGTTCCAGGTCTTTCGCTTGGCATCAATGACGCCCGCGATGGCAAGTCCAACAAGCAGGAATTCAAGTTTGACGGCGGAATCATCGAATACGCAGAGTATCTTTCTAAAGATCCAGCGCTTACTTCAACCTGGCGCCTATCGGGTTCCGGCAGTTTCACAGAGACCGTTCCTGTTTTGGATGCATCGGGCAACATGGTTTCAAAAGAAGTTGAACGTAATTGCGACGTTGACATTGCAGTGCGCTGGGGTACCGGCTACGACACTGAGGTCAAGTCATACGTAAACATCATCGCCACACCTAAGGGCGGAACCCACATTCAGGGTTTCGAGCAGTCACTGTTGAAGACCCTAAGAGCTCAGATTGATTCAAATGCCCGCAAGCTAAAGGTGGGTAACGACAAGGTTGAGAAAGAAGACATTCTTGCCGGTTTGACTGCGGTGGTCACCGTGCGATTGGCCGAGCCTCAGTTTGAAGGTCAGACCAAAGAGATTCTTGGTACGCCGGCAGTAAAGAACATCGTTGCGAATGTTGTAGCCAAAAGCCTGACTGCAAGATTTGCCAGCTCAAAGCGGGACGACAAGGCTCAGTCGGCACTGCTACTTGAAAAGGTAGTTGCCGAAATGAAGTCTCGTATTTCTGCTCGCAGCCACAAAGAGACTCAGCGACGCAAGAACGCGCTGGAAAGCAGTTCGTTGCCAACCAAGTTGGTTGACTGCCGTACGCAAGACACCGCCGGTTCAGAACTGTTCATCGTAGAGGGTGACTCTGCGCTTGGTACAGCCAAGTTAGCTCGCGACAGTGAGTTCCAGGCGTTGCTTCCAATTCGCGGAAAGATTCTGAACGTTCAGAAGGCTTCGATCTCAGACATGCTTTCCAACACAGAGTGTGCATCGATTATTCAGGTGATTGGAGCTGGTTCTGGTCGAAGCTTCGACATTGACTCTGCGCGATACGGAAAAATCATTTTGATGTCCGATGCCGATGTTGACGGCGCACACATTAGAACCCTGCTGCTTACCTTGTTCTTCCGCTACATGCGTCCGCTGGTTGAGGCTGGGCGAGTTTACGCCGCGGTTCCGCCGCTTCATCGAGTTGAGGTTGTCAACGCCGGTACAAAGGCGAATGAAGTCATCTACACCTATTCGCAAGCAGAGCTTGAAGATCTACTGAAGAAGCTTGAGAAGGCAGGCAAGCGCTACAAGGAGCCTATTCAGCGCTACAAGGGTCTTGGTGAAATGGATGCCGATCAGCTTGCCGAAACAACCATGGACAAGAATGCTCGCAGCCTGCGACGAGTTCGCGTTGAAGACGCGGCTGCGGCCGAGACAGTTTTTGAATTGCTAATGGGCAACGAGGTTGCTCCACGTCGTGATTTCATTATTGAGTCAGCCGACGGATTCGAGCGCGAGAGAATCGACGCCTAGTTCGTCGCTAATTGGTGCTGGTTTTAATTGAGCGCTAGCTCAAGCACTAGCTCAAACGGTGGCCAATAGAACCAATGGTTCCGGCCAACTTTGAACCCGATGCATCACGCTTACTAGGCTCGGCCGGAAGTTCCGCAGGCTTTCCGTCAGCAGATAGCGCAATGGCCTCGCTGGGACCGGCCCAACCAAAGTACAACTGGTCTTCGGTTCGAATGAACTTGTGCGCCCTTACGCCGCCAGTGGCTCGACCTTTGGCAGGGAATTCAGTGAGTGGCGTCCACTTGACGCTGCCGGCATCGGTACCCGATAGCGAACCAGAACTGTTGGCCGCAGTCACTGCAATGTTTTCCATACCGGCCTTAGCAACTGAGAACGATATTGCCTCTGCGCCATCGGCCAAATTAATTCCGGCGACGCCGGCTGCATTGCGACCCTGAGGTCGCACGGTCTTTGCCGCAAATCTAAGTAGTTGCGCATCGTTGGTGATGAAAACAAATTCGTCATCATCGGTGGCAAGATCAGCGCCAACAAGCTTGTCTCCAGGCTTCAGTGAGATGAATTCAAATTCGGCCTTTGGTGCAAAGTCGGCAGATACGCGCTTAACAACACCCTGTGCTGTTCCCAGTGCGATTGCGGTTGCGTCGTTTAACTCGAATACGTTCAGAACCTTTTCTGACTTTGGTAGGCCAAGGAACGAACTTGCGGTGACCATGGAGCTTAGGTCGAAGACATCGTTCAAAGCAGGAACATCTCCAACGTGAATGCGGTGCATCACTCCGGTTGAAGTAATGAATCCAAGATCGGAACGAGTGGTCGTTGCAATGACCGTCTTGATGGCGTCGTTCTTTTTGCGCTTGCTAGGGGGAGCAGCGGTGGTGTCCCAAACGTTGGTCTTTCCAACCATCCCTGATGCAGTAAACACAATCACGCACGGGGTATCGGCCAGCTCGGCATTGATGCTCGCGGCCTTGGCGGTGGTGATTGGCTTAACTTCCTCGTAGTTGCTAACCAAAGTGGTACGGCGATCGTCACCGTATTTGTCGGCAACGGCCTTGAGTTCTTCGCCAACCAGAGCACGCAGGGCTTCGTCGGAGCCAAGAATCTTCTTCAAAGCTTTGATCTCTTCGAGTAGGTTCTTCTTCTCAGTCTCGAGTTCGATCTTTGAGAACTTGGTTAATCGGCGAAGGCGCAACTCAAGAATGTATTCTGCCTGAATCTCGCTTAGATCAAAGACCTTCATAAGTTTGGTTCTGGCCTGATCAACTTCATCGCTGGCGCGAATCACCTGAATCACTTCGTCGATAGAAAGAATTGCAATCAGCAAACCCTCAACCAGGTGCAGGCGAGCCTGCTTCTTGCCAAGACGGTTTTCACTGCGGCGACGAGTAACCACGATTCGGTGGGCAAGGTAAACGCCAAGCATGTCGCGTAAACCTAGAGTCTGTGGGCGACCATCAACCAGAGCAACGTTGTTGATACCAAAGCTGTCTTCCATTGGTGTGAATCGGTAAAGCAGATCCAAAACGGTCTGTGGATCAAATCCGGTCTTTAGTTCAATCACCAATCGCAAGCCATTGGTTCGGTCGGTGAGGTCGGTTACATCGGCGATGCCCTGAAGCTTTTTGGAGTTAACGCCGTCTTTGATTTTTTCGATTACTTTTTCAGGACCAACTAGGTACGGAAGCTCGGTCACCACGATGCCAAGCTTTCGAGGTGAAACACTTTCAACCGATACGCGCGCACGTGTTTTGAAGACACCACGACCGGTGTCGTAGGCCTCGATCACACCGTCTAGGCCCATGATGATTCCACCGTTAGGCAGATCCGGACCAGGCACGTACTTCATCAGTTGCTTGGTGGTTGCATCTGGGTTGTTCAACAAGAAGATTGCCCCATTGACAACCTCGCGCAGGTTATGCGGCGGCATGTTGGTAGCCATACCAACTGCAATACCGGATGCGCCATTTACCAAAAGGTTTGGGAAGGCGGCTGGAAGAACTTCTGGTTCAGTCAGCTGAGCGTCGTAGTTTGGTTTGAAGTCAACTACGTCTTCGTCAAGACCCTCGTTCATCAACATTGATGCAAGTGAAAGTTTTGCCTCGGTGTATCGGGCTGCAGCGGGTCCGTCGTCAAGGCTGCCGAAGTTTCCGTGGCCGTCTATCAGTGGAACTCGAAGTGAGAATGGCTGGGCCATGCGAACGAGTGCGTCATAGATTGCGCTGTCACCGTGTGGGTGAAGCTTTCCCATTACTTCGCCAACTACACGAGCCGATTTAACGTGACCCTTGTCTGGGCGAAGACCCATGTCGCCCATTTGGTAGACGATTCGGCGGTGCACCGGCTTTAGACCATCGCGTGCATCAGGAAGTGCACGTGCGTAAATTACCGAGTACGAGTATTCCAGGAATGAATCCTGCATTTCCTTCGACAGGTCAATGTCGACGATGCGTTCTTCGCCCTGATTTTCCTTGCTCATGTACTCTCAGTCCTTACAAAACGGTGCCAATCAGCCTGTGGCAGAATGACCTTATGATGCTACCTTCGGTTCCAAAATCCCTCGGGAGGCTATCCGATGTGTTCATCTCTGCGTTGGGCAGCATCACCGGCAAGGAAAACCGGCTTGGTTTACCAAAGGTAAAAAGTGCCTGCGTAATTCTGGTCGACGGACTAGGCGCGGCAAACATTCGATACCGCGCGGGACATGCAAACTTTCTAGCTAGTCAGCTAGCCACCGATGGAACCATCATGGCCGGCTTCCCAAGCACCACCGTCACCAGCCTGGTGAGTTTTTCAACCGGTCTGAAAGCCGGACAGCATGCAATGGTTGGCTACCAGGTGCACGACCGCAAGCAGGGGAGCAACGTAAACCTGCTTACCGGTATCGGTTCACCTGAAGACGCGATCGCTTGGCAATCTCGCAAGACCGTTTCCGAAGTCGCGGTTGAGAACTCTATTGATTGCTACTTCATTGGGCCTGCCGAATACGAGAATTCTGGTTTCACCAACGCCACGATGCGCGGAGCGAAATATGTGGCCGCAAAGACACTGGACGATCGTGTTGCGGCCGCAAAGAAAATCCTAAACGGCAAGGAATCTGCGCTGGTCTACCTGTACGTTCCTGAACTAGATCAGCGGGCGCATGCCTACGGATCAAAGTCAGGGCAGTGGGTTGAGAAACTAGAAGACCTTGACCTAGCGGTTCGTCAATTGACCGCCGGGCTGCCAGCCAGCGTTGGTGTCTTGCTTACCGCAGACCACGGCATTGTTGACGTTGCTCACGAACGTCAGATCTACCTGGATGAATTGACCATCGACGGTTTGGTCTCAGTTGGGGGCGACCCTCGTGTGCTGTTTCTTTACCTTGACGATCAACACACCGATATCGCAAGTATGGAAGCCTGCATCCAATCAATCCAAGAGTTCGTAGGCAAGCGAGCTTACGCGGTTGGCCGCGAAGAATTAATTGCTCAGGGTTGGTACGGCCAGGTGAACGATGAGGCGCGCGAACGCATGCCAGACATCTTCGTGATCGCTCACGGCGAGTCCGCGTTGTACCACCGTGAATTTGCCAAGCCTAAAAGTTTGCAAATGATTGGACAGCATGGAGCTATCAGCGATGACGAATTGTTTGTGCCGCTGCTGCGCTTCGGGGCCTACAAAAAGCCCTAGTTGGTTTTAGTCGTCGGCCTTGGTGCCAAAGACAATTTCATCCCAGCTTGGCATCGCTGCGCGACCCTTCTTGGGTGTGGAGGCTTTAGGTTCCTCTGCGACTTCGTCAACAGTTTCTACTGCAACATCTGGCTCAGGCGTTGCAACGGGTGCAACCGGAGTTGGTTCAATGTCAATCACGCGCAAGTTTGTGGTGTCTGGGTGTGCATCGAGTTGTGCATCGCGTGGCTTGTCATCTTCACGTTCGGTGCGCTTGCGACGAAGTGCCTCAAGTAAGTCTGCGGTGGCGCTCAATGGTTCCGGTGCGCGCTGCACAGGTGCAGGTGTTACAGCAACAGGTGCTGCAGGTGCAACCGGTGGAACCTCATCA
>CANGJO010000012.1 GCA_947454285.1 Microbacteriaceae bacterium
GGAGTGCAGCCGGTTTACATGTTCCTGGCCTTCTTCGTAGCACTTGCCGGAATTTTGATCACCTTCAGCAAATACATGAAGGAAATAAATACCGCAGATTTCGCGGACTAGACGAGGTCGGCGACCGAGTTCAGGATCTCGGTTGGGCGGAACGGGTACTTACGAATCTCAGCGTCATCGGCAATGCCGGTAAGCACCAAAACGGTGTGCAGCCCAGCTTCAATTCCTGCGACCACATCGGTGTCCATGCGGTCACCAATCATGCCGGTTGATTCAGAGTGAGCACCGATCTTGCGCATCGCGCTGCGGAACATCATTGGGTTTGGCTTGCCAACAATGTAAGGCTCCATGCCGGTGGCTTTAGTAATGAGTGCAGCTACAGAGCCGGTTGCTGGCAACGGACCCTCTGCGGAAGGACCGGTGGCATCAGGGTTGGTGGCGATGAATCGCGCACCACCGTTGATTAGACGAATGGCCTTAGTTAGATTTTCAAAATTAAAATTGCGGGTTTCGCCAAGCACTACGTAGTCGGGATTGTTATCGGTTTGCACATAACCAATGTCGTGAAGAGCCTGGGTAAGTCCAGTTTCACCAATCACATAGGCACTGCCCTTTGGCATTTGCTTGTCTAGGAACGCAGCGGTGGCAAGAGCTGAAGTCCAGATGCGGTCCTCAGGAACATTCAGCCCACCGGCCACTAAACGTGCTGATAAATCGCGCGGGGTGTAGATGGAGTTATTGGTCAACACCAAGAATGGCGTGCCTTCTGCCTGCCACTTTGCGATTAGTTCGGCGGCCCCGGGGAGTACGTGACCTTCGTGGACCAGCACGCCGTCCATATCGGTGAGCCATGATGTGATTTCGCTGCGATCTGACATAAGTAAAGAATACCTGCCGCATCAAAATAGACTGAGTTCGTGAACTCAAACACCAAGCAAACTCTAGGCGGCGCTCTGTTGCTCGCCGCCGCGCTGCTTGCATTATTTTGGGCTAACACTCCGGCAGCCCCCGTGTACTTTGGCATGATTCATCAAGAGTGGATTAAGGGTATTGCAATATTCGCTTTTTTCCTAAGTATTGGGATTGAGCTGCGTCATGAAATTCAACATGGGGCACTTCGCAGCGCAAAGAATGCAATTGTGCCTATTCTTGCTGCAATTGGTGGGATGACACTGCCAGTTATTATTTACTCATTCTTCAACGCCGGTCAGCCAACATCGGCTGGTTGGGGAATTCCAATGAGCACAGACGTAGCTTTCGCCCTTGCGGTCTTTGCCATTGCCGGCTCATTCTTACCAAAAGCTATTCGCACATTTGTTTTGACTGTTGCTGTTGTTGACGACTCGCTAACCATTTTGATGATTGCAATTTTTTACGCTAGTACATTCCACATGCTGTCACTTGTTTCTCTTGCGGGTGTGATTCTTGGTCTGTTAATGCCACGAGGTGAAAGGATTTTGCCAAGACTTCAGCCCGCTGTCGGTTTTGTTGCGCTTCCGGTTTTCGCACTTTTTAGTGCAGGTGTGAATCTTTCAAACATTGATTTCAAAACTTTCACTTCTTCATCAATCGCAATCGGTGTTGTGGTTGCCATGATAATTGGCAAACCACTGGGAGTACTGGGCACTACTTATCTGGTGACCAAGAGTGGGTTGGGTAAACTTTCTGATCAAATCAAGTGGGCGGACTTACTTCCAACTGGTTTGCTTTTTGGTATGTGCTTTACGGTCGCACTCCTAATGAGTGAACTCTCATTTGGAAATCAGGCCCAAGAACATGCAACTGCGAATTTGAGTGTTTTTATTGGTTCCACATTGGCAGCGGTCATTTCCACCATTTGGTTTTCAATTCGGAAGAAAAGTTATGTCCGATAAGGGGTCTCTGCCACTTCACGATAACTCATCACCGGAACTTACGACTTGGGGAGTTGGCCCGTGGCAGGGCGAGTGGCCAGAAGACGCAGGCACCCCGGACTCACCTAACCCAGATTCAATTCTTGATCCAGAACTGTTGGCAAACGGCGACACTAGAAACGTTCTTGATAAATTCCGCTACTGGAAGATGGAAGCAATCATTGCCGAGCTTGATCGTCGCCGGCATAAATATCATGTTGCAATCGAGAACTGGCAGCATGACCTAAATATCGGCTCGATTGTGCGCACCGCAAATGCATTCTTGGCCGAAGAGGTTCACATCATTGGCAACCGCCGTTGGAACCGTCGCGGGGCAATGGTGACCGATCGCTACCAGCACGTAAGCCACCACCCAACCGTTGAAGAATTTGTGGCCTGGGCCAAGAATCGCAATCTGCCAATCATCGCAATCGATAACGTGCCGGGCTGCCAAAAGATTGAAGAATACGCCCTGCCAGAGGAATGCGTATTGCTATTTGGCCAAGAGGGGCCTGGGTTGTCAGAGGCGGCTATCGGTGCTGCCCATGTGGTGCTCGAAATCACCCAGTTTGGCTCGACGAGGTCAATAAACGCCTCGGCGGCGGCGGCCATCACCATGCATCAGTGGGTAATGCAGCACGTCTTTAATAAGAAGTAACATCTGGCTGCCCCTGCCCATAGCCGATAAACTTAGATGTACGCCATCGCGTACGAACCCTTTATATAAAGAGGTGCAAGTATGCCTGCAGTAGTGATTATTGGAGCCCAGTGGGGTGACGAAGGTAAAGGCAAGGCCACAGACCTTCTAGCAGAGCACATCGATTACGTAGTCAAGTTCAACGGCGGAAACAATGCGGGTCACACAGTTGTTATTGGCAACGAGAAGTATGCGCTTCACCTTCTGCCATCGGGCATTCTTACCCCAGGCGTGACCCCGGTTATTTCAAACGGTGTGGTTATCGACCTATCGGTGTTGTTTGAAGAAATTGATGCACTTAACGCCCGCGGAATCGACACCACCAAGCTGCGTGTTTCAGCAAACGCCCACATCATCACCCCTTACAACGTGATCGTGGACAAAGTTTCTGAGCGCTTCCTTGGCAAGCGCGCGATTGGCACCACCGGCCGCGGAATTGGCCCAACCTACGCTGACAAGATCAACCGCGTTGGAATTCGCGTGCAGGATCTTTATGACGAAAGCATTCTGCGCCAGAAGGTTGAAGCCGCGCTGGTTGCTAAGAACAACCTGCTGACAAAGGTTTACAACCGTGCAGCGATTCGCGTTGACGAGGTCGTTACTGAACTGCTGGGCTATGCAGAGCGCTTACGCCCAATGGTTGCTGACACCGCACTTGAACTTTACGAAGCACTTGATGACAAGAAAGTTGTCTTGTTTGAAGGTGGCCAGGCAACCATGCTTGACGTTGACCACGGCACCTACCCGTTCGTAACTTCTTCTAACTCAACTGCCGGTGGCGCATCAACCGGTTCAGGAATCGGGCCTGGAGAATTCAAGACCGTGATTGGAATTGTGAAGGCGTACACCACTCGTGTTGGTGCCGGCCCATTCCCTACTGAATTGTTTGACGAGAACGGCGAGTTCTTGCGCGCAACCGGTTTTGAATTCGGAACCACCACCGGCCGCCCACGCCGTTGCGGTTGGTACGACGCACCAATTGCGCGTTACTCGGCACGCATCAATGGCGTGACTGATTTTGTTTTGACCAAACTTGATGTGCTTACCGGCCTAAAGGAAATTCCGGTTTGTGTTGCTTACGAGGTAAACGGCAAGCGATTTGATGAAATGCCAGTTTCACAATCAGACTTCCACCACGCAAAGCCAATTTACGAAAACTTCCCTGGTTGGACTGAAGACATCACCGGTTGCCGTACGTTTGCGGATCTTCCAAAGAACGCACAAGACTACATCGTTGCGCTTGAAAAGATTAGCGGTGCACGCATCAGCGCCATCGGTGTTGGTCCAGCTCGTGACGCAATCATCGTGCGCCACGACATGCTTGAAACCAAGTAATTACTTAGAAAGAGCGACCAGAGCGGTGAAAACCGCCTGGTCGTTTTCTGTTTTCAGTTCCCACTCGTGAGTAACCTGGTCAAGCACGGTACTGCCATAGCCAGGTGCCGCTGACAAAGATTTGGTAGCAATCCCATTGCGAACCTGAATGCTTACAAGTTCATCTGCAACAGAATTAATGTCCACCTCAACCCGCCCAGTTCCGTACTTGGCTGCGTTGTTTATTGCCTCTCGCAGGGTCTCAATAGCACATGCCTTGCCAACCTCAGAGGAATCAATTCTTCTAGCGACTTCAGACTCCAGCCGAATCTTGAATTCCAAGTTATCCCCCCAGCCTTCGGTGAGTTGATCTAAAGCTTTAGTAAAAGGTAGTTTGACGCTTTCATCGGCTTGATCAAGGGCTTGGCTGGCCATCCTTACTTTCTCGGCCAGTTGGCCGCGGGTACTGTCTGCAAGAGAATCGGCCTGGTTGAGTTCCAGATACACGGCAAATAAAGATGTCTGCACCGGGCCGTGAACCATCCGAGCGAGTTTCTGCTTCTGCAACCAGGTGCTCTGGCGAAGCGTTGAAACCAGAACCTTGAGTTGCTCGTTTAGTTCCTGCACACGACCGATAGAAAAGGCACGCAGCTCTAGAGTCGTTTTGAACCAGGTCACCGCAAAATAAATCTGTGCGAAAGATACAACAACGCCAATCTCATAGAACTCCGTAGATAAGCCCCCGGAAAGTAGACGAATAAACAAAAAACTAGAACCTAGTAAACCAGCTACTAATCCCATGAGAACAACGGCAAGCCAACTGTAAATTTTGTATTTCGCGAAGAGTCGAGTAACTAAGAACATTCCAGCGGCAGATATGGCAATTGTCACGATGCCTAGCGGTACTGCCTCAATTCCAAAAACAAAAAGAATTAGTGGAAGGTCGTAGATTACAAGCAGAAATGTAGCCGACGAAACGGACGTAGCCTTTGAAAGTTCTACTTTGAATGCAAAGCGTTCACGAAGCGAAAACTTTATTGGCTTCACTTTGCTTAAATCGATGTCTTCATCAGGATTTGACTCAATTTCCCAACTTAACGGGCGCACACCTTCGTTTAAAGTTTCGCCAACTAAGGCGGCCAACTCTTTTGGTTTTCTACGATTGTCTATTTTTGAAAGTAGATTGGAAAGCAATTCATCGAGCTTAGACCTAACGTCTACCTCTAAACGTTGAGTAATTTCTGCAAGTTGAGTTTGGTAATTCTCTTTTAGATGTTTTAGCTTTGTTTGTTCAATCGCAATGTTCTTGCGTGCAATTCTAGATTCAGAAAAACTTGCAAGCAGGATTGTCAACAGACCCTGCACCAAAATCATTTGTAAAAATCCTGTTGTGGCAATTAGTAAAAAGGACCTATAGTTTTCTGAACTTGCATCGACAGTGCTATAGAGATAAGGCAACGCGAAAGCTGGCAGAAAATTGGAGATTGCCGAGGCTAGCGTAAATGCTGTAATTGATTTTGTGAAGTTGTTTGCGAACGGTATAAAGCTAAATACAAACAAAACAGTGACTACAGAAACAGCATTGTAGATGTCGAACACGAAGCTCGGCGGTCCACCAGCTACAAGGTCTACGCCGCCAAACAATCTGCCGTTGAGGATGTAGTTGGCAAGAATCAGAAGCATCAATTGCCAACTGAAGGCAAAGCGGCTGCCAATCCAGCGATAAAGCGAGGTTTTAAGCATCGGTGGTTGAGGTTGGTGGTTTTATTTTTCTGGCGTATTCATTGGTAGCAAGTACTCTCGCATTTACATCGGAGTTTACGTCTATGCCCAGGGACCTGAGAGTTCTTGAAATCGCACTCTCCGTTGCACCAAGCGAACGACCCCTAATGTCAGCAATCTGTTGATTAGTTTTGCCTTCAGAAATCAGTTTCAGGATCTGAATCTGAAGACGTGAAAGACCACCAAGGGGGCGACCTTCCAGCAGGTCATGCCGTTGAGATTCGTTGACATTGTCTACGAGTGCCGACTCCAGTGCGTCTACCAAGACCTTCGCTTCCGTGACGAGGTGCTTGTTTAAATATGCAGTCGCAGGCGCGTTCTTGGCCAGAGTTGAGTCTGCGAACCTAGGGTCACTCAGCGAGGTGAGAAACACGATGGCAACCTCGTCTGAGCTTTTTCGAACGCGCTCAGCAATGTCTAACCCATTTGGCCCTGGACCAAGATCAATGTCGATTACCAACGCATCCGGGTCTACGACTCTGATAAGGCGAAGCGCATCGGTGTAGTTGGCGGCGACCGCGACCTGAAAACCTGCTGACTCTAGGTGAGAGGCAATTAGTGAACGAACGAGATTGTCATCTTCGATAACCACCACTGATCTTGAGTACATGTCACAAATCTATCGTTTATGGGTTAACCCTCATTTTTATGGCTAGGGGTTAACCCCTAATTACCCCGATACATACAAATCGCGTTTCTTAGCCTTAATGCACGTACCCCAACGCCCAAAGAAACCCAAATGTTGATCCAGTGGATTAAAGCCTTACGTGCTTCTAAAACCAGAAGGCGCAAATTTGCCGCGTCTACTCTTGGCACCACTGGCATCGCAATCGCAGTAATTCTTTCACTTTTTATTGGCGACGGGGCGAAGGCGCAAATACAAACCGTTGTCGTGACTCCAGCTAACTGCACAGTTGATGGCGGCGTTGCAGCATCTTCAGTCTCGAATGTCTGTGACGGTTCGCAGTCCACAAAGACGGTGTTCACCGCTGATGCGATCGTGCTTAAAGTTACACTTTCAAAACCAGCCATTGTTACTGGCGTGAATATCACACCTGGTGACGACGACAACCTTTACCCCTACCGTGTAGCTAGCGCAACCCAAATCCAGGGATGCACCTCAGCAGGGCAAGGCTGTGAAACAGTGGGAACTAATGCATCTAATGCATTCTCTTACTACGAAGTATCCATTGTTGGTGCCGGTCTAAATCAGCCATTCGACTCTAGTAAGTACGGATGTGAAATCCTTGGCACAGGTACTCGATGTCTGCAATTTAGCGAAATTACTTTCAACACATCTGTAACTACCCGCACACTTTCTTTTGGCAGCGTTGCCACGCAGACTTACAACACCACCCAAACCGTCACAGCAACAGCAAGCGCTGGCACCGGAACAATTACCTATTCATCGAGTGACACAGGTAAATGTACAGTCGACTCCAACACTGGAGTTGTAACCGCCACCTCAGGCACTGGACAATGCACCATCACAGCTTCAGTCGCATCCGATGGAGTTTATTCGGCTGCAACTGCATCTGTAGATATAACGCTTGCCAAAGCAGCTCAGGCAACTTTCAACTTCACTAGAAGTACATTCATGAAGGTGTGGGACGGAGTTGCCTATTCACAGGACATAACTTTCACGCCGTCGGGTGGTTCCGGAACGGGTTCTGTTTCTTACTCTGTTTCCAACAATACGGCCACAAATTGTTCACTGGTTCCTAATGGTTCCGCATGGACTATCTCTGCGGACACCGGCGGGCAATGCAGGATCACAGCGGTCAAGGCCGGGGACAGCAACTATCTTGCCGCAACATTCTCGACTTCTACATACACAGGAAATTCAACTTACGCAGACTTTTTGTTCCAGCGCGCCACGTTAGCAAATCCAACCAGTCTGAGTGCTACTCCCATAGCGCAATCAAGCTCGCTCACCGTTTCATTCACAAAGGCTGCTAACGCAACTGACACCCAAGTTGCGCTGTTTGTTGACGGCGCAACTACCTCAACATTCAAGACCGCAACGATTTCGGGCACTAGTTATACCTTTACTGGTTTGACGGCAAACACACCTTACTTTTTTGCAACGAAATCACTAGCAGCCACGAATGATGCCTACTACTTCTCAGCTTCGAGCTTCAGTTCCAGAGTTTCGGCGACAACCAATACACCCACAACCTTGGCCTTCACAACTCCGACTTCGGGGCTCTCCGCAACCAAGGGGTCCTTATATTCACTGGACCTATCGGGGCTTGCCTCTGGAGGATACGGTTCAAAAACTTTCACTACGACTGGTTCTTTGCCTGCCGGCTTGAGCCTATCTGGATCAACCATTTCAGGTACACCAACAACTGAAGGCTCATTCTCAATCACGTCAACAGTTAGAGATGAAGATTTAGCATCTGCAACTACCTCGTCCTTCGCAATTGTAGTTGCGCCAGTTGCTCCAACTATTACGTCGCAACCGGCTTCTTCAAGCACGGTAGGGCAGGGCGGCTCAATTACGCTCTCGGTCACTGCAACCGGGACTGCACTGAGTTATCAATGGAAAAAAGATGGAACAGTGATTTCGGGTGCCACGAGCTCGTCTCTAGTGTTGAATCCAGTCGGGGCAAACGATGGAGGCACTTACACCGTTGATGTAAAGAGCACTGTCAACTCAGTCACCTCTGCCGCAACGACGTCTTCAAACTCCGGACTAGTCGTGGTAGACGCGCCTGCCATTTCAACCCAACCTGCAAATAGCAGCATTAGCGATTACACATCAGCTAGTTTCTCCGTCACAGCCTCAGTTCAGGCTGGGGGAACAATAACGTATCAGTGGCAGTCAAGCCCAGCGGGTTCAAGTGTCTACACCAATGTTTCAGGTGGCGCGTACTCGGGTGCAACTACGTCCACCCTATCGATTAGCAATTCGTACACAACTGTGTCTGATTTCAATGGGAGAAAATTTCGAGTTCTGGTGACAAATACCAAGAGTTCAACCACTGCACTTACAACTTCGAGTGTGGCAACCTTAAGTGTCTATGCAGATATAAATTGGTCTAGTCCCCCGACAAGCGTTTCAACCGTAATTGGCTCTGCCTATTCATATGATTTTTCAAATGTCATCACAGGTGGTGTTCCAACGAAATCTTTTGAACTAGACGGTACTTCAAACCTACCCAGCGGCTTGAGTTTTGATACGACAACAGGCGTACTGTCCGGTTCACCAGCACGTGGAACAGTAGGGACAAACTATTTTCTGAAGATTAAGGGTGTAGATGCCCTGGGCCTCAAGACGTCCCTTCAATCCGTCAGAGTCAACGTCGCTAAAGCTACTCACACCTCTGCGACGAACGTGACAGCAACTTTAAATAGTGGTCAACTCAAGTCGTTCAACGTTAGTTGGAGTTCGCCAGGCACGGCAGCCTGGGATTATGACGCGGCAAACCACGGTGCTAACTACACCGTGGTTATGTATGAAACAGCAACATCAACAGCGGTGTTGGCAATCAAGGGCAGCATAACGACAACGAGCGTTACTATTTCAAGCGCAGATTACAGCCCAATGAAATATTCGACAGACTACTACTTTGCAGTTACTGCAAACGCTGGCACCTCTCCTGACTACTCAAGTGCTGCGGCGTCCACAAGGGCGATGGCCACAACAGGTACCGGCCCACCTGTTCCTACCGTTCAGCCCTTGCCAAGCAGTACCTATTTTTGGGATGGACCTAGCAGCCTCAGCGTGACGGCAACCGGAACGGGAACACTTTCCTACAAATGGAAGATGGACACACAGCTTGCCTTCATGTACCCAGGATCGGCGTCCATCGTAACAACACAAACTTGGAACTTTACTTCGGGAAACGCCTATAACAATAAGTACGCGTGTGTCGAGGTGTACAACACCGTATCCGGCGTCACTTCCGACCCAGTAACTACTTGTACATACACTCGAAGCACAACAGCCGGAACGCTTGGCACAGTAGGGCACGTTCAGGGGATGGTTGGCGATACATTCTCAAATTCCGGGGCTAGTGCATCTGGGGGATACGGGAGTTGGACCTATTCGATTTCATCGAGCCCGGGCCTGCCAAACGGTCTCACGCTGAATACATCAACGGGTGTGATTAGCGGAACAGCACTTGAAGCTGTAGACCGACTTATTACCTTGGTAGCAACGGACTTACGAGGGCTTTCAACATCCAAGAGCGTCAAGGTGGGAATATCAACACCCATAACACTGACAACCTCTGCAACCAGTTCGTCGTCATTAACTTCAGCTGATGTGACGTTTTCTGCTGAGGGTGGAACGTCTTCCGCTTGGTACGTGGTGCGAGTTAGTGCAGGCACGGCAACAGGTTGTCAGTTTGAAAAAAATGGAGTGTCGTCTACAAGCAACAACATAAACACTTCGCCCCTAAAGGTCAAAGCTACAAGCAAGGGTACCTGTTTACTCACGGCAGCAAAATTGGAGGCTAGCGTCACAAACAGCAACTTTCTAGATGTTGTTTCGCCTGCAGTCACATTTACTTTCACCGGAACCAGTCAAACCATTTCATTTAGCCAGCAAAGCAACGTTGCCTATTCCAACTCAACATTCAATGTCCCTGCACCTAGTGCTTCTTCAGGGCTTACAGTTTCCCTGCAGTCAGACACTCCTTCTGTCTGCACAAACTCCTCACGTGTGATCACAATTGTTTCAACTGGTACTTGTTCGATTCGTGCCACACAAGCAGGTAACTCTACCTACGCAGCTGCGACGGATGTAGTAAACACTTTTGAAATTACTCAAAAAGCTGTCACAGTGACAGCTTTATTGAGCAGTAGCACGATGACTTTTGGCGGAACTCAGCCGACCAAGAGCTTTACTGTCTCGGGGCTCGTGGGTAGTGACGCAATATCTTCTGTAACTTACACATATTCGACTTCAAACACCGCAGACGCTCCAAATGCGACTGGAACCCATACGCTTACTCCTTCTGCAGCAGTATTCTCAACAGGTAGCGAATCAAACTACAACATCACATATGCGACTGCAAGCCTTACCGTCAATCCGAATGCTCCAGCTATCTCTTCGCAACCAGCGTCTCAAAACAAATATGTTTCTGACTCTTCCGCTACATTTTCGGTTTCAGCAACTGCCGCAGTAGGTAGCCTTTCTTACCAATGGCAAGTGTCTACAGATTCAGGGTCCAGTTGGAACAACGCCTCCGGTACTTCAACGAATTCCTCTTATGTCATAAGTTCTATCCAGACTGGACTTAACGGTTACCAGTACAGGGTTATTGTCACCGCTACTTCTAATTCTTTGACAGCAAGTACCACATCCAGCGCTGCTACGCTGACCGTAAAAGTGACTCAGAGCATCAGCCAGACTTACTTTGCTACAACGGCTACCGGAACAGTCGGGGACAGCAAGTCCTATTCAGCTGTCACAGCAACCTCTGGCTTGACGGTCGCTTTCACCACAACGACTCCTTCTATATGCACCGTTTCGGGCACTTCTGTGACGCTAGACGCGCCTGGTGATTGTGTAATCAAGGCTAATCAGACTGGTAACAGCTCGTACTATGCGGCAACAGAGCGCACCCAAACAATCACTGTTGCGGCCGCAAAAATTGCCCAAACAATAACCTTCTCAGGCTTCAGCGGCGCAACTTTTGGTGATTCACCGGTGGCTGCGTCTGTTAGTACCGATGCCGCAGGCCTAACGGTAGTTTTGACTTCTCGCAGCACCTCAGTGTGCACCGTCTCAGGATCTACGGTCACAATTGTGGGCGCAGGAACATGTTCAATCAGCGCCAACCAGTCGGGCGACAACACGTACAACGCAGCTTCACAGGTGACTCGCACATTCACAGTCGCAAAGAAGAACCTCGTAGTTACTTCGACATTGAGCTCAAGCAGTATTACCTACGGAGCAACACCGCCAACTTCTGGATTTATAGCCCCAGCCTTAGTTGGTAACGATGACTTGACGGTCACACAAACCTATACAGACGCAGGATCTTATAACTCCACGATTCAACCAACTGCCGTTGGAAGCTACACACTTACTCCATCGGCGGCAGTGTTCACAAGTGGTAGCGCTGACAACTACAACATTTCATACGCGACTGCATCGTTAGCGATTGTCACCAGAACGCAGAGCATTTCATTTACAACAATTAGTACTCAAACTTTCGGCGTATCTCCGATAACGGCCGTGGCGACTGCAACATCGGGGCTGACAGTTTCCTTTACTTCATCAACAACAGCTGTGTGTACTGTGAGCGGATCAACAATCACAATCCTTGCGGTTGGTACTTGTACCATCGCCGCGGACCAGGCTGGAAACTCAAGCTACTCGCCGGCAACTACAGTCACTAAATCATTCACGGTTAGCCCCAAGCCACTAACTCAAGGAGTAGTAACCGCAACGTCACCAGCTGGTGAAAGAATGACAATCAGCGCAACATGGACTGCAGTTACAAACGCTACGGGCTACGTTGTGAAGCTGTGGAGTAGCGGCACTACCGAGTGGAAGTCATTCACGGTTGATGCAAATACAACCAGCCAGACCTTTAGCCCAACAAACACTACGAATTTGGTTGACAACGCACCGTACACGGTATCGGTTATGGCAACCGGAACCGGTAACTACACAAATTCTGCCGTTGTGCACAGTTCATTGACCTATACCCGAACAGTCGCTGTAGTGAATTACAACCCTCAGCAGGGTGCTGGCTACAGCCCTAGTGAATTTAGCGGAACGCTTCCTTCTCAGCAGCGCTACATTAATGGCGCAGCCAGCCCACTTACCGTTTCGTTGAACTCTGGAAACTATGCACGAGTGGGCTACGACTTCATGGGTTGGAACACGCAGCCAAATGGTTCGGGTATTACCTACACACCTGGCGTCACAACTACCTATGGCGACATAAATCTTTGGCCAATGTGGGAGCGAACTGCGCTCACAGTTACTTTCAATTCCAACTACGGAACAGCCACAACCACTACTCAAACATTTGAATACGGTGTGCTCAAAAACCTAGACGCGAATACCTTCACTAGAACTGGGTACGCATTCGCAGGTTGGGCAACAACCAGCGGCGGATCAGTGTCCCAAACTGACGGTTCAGGCATCATCATCACATCAAGCCGCACGCTCTATGCAAAGTGGACGGCCATTGACTACACCGTGACCTATGCAGCTAACGGCTCATCGGCAACCGTTCCTACAGAAACAGCCAAGAACTATCAGGACACCGTGACCGTCAAAGCTGCAATAACGCGAACCGGTTACGACTTCCAGGGCTGGTCAGACGGAACTACGACCTATAGCCCAAGCGCAACCCTGACCATGCCAGCAAGAAACGTGACGCTCACCGCGCTCTGGCAGCTCCAGGTTTACACAATTACCTATAACGATGCGAGTGCATTATCGGGTTCACCTTCTAGAACCAGCGACGACTATACCTATGGCTACCCGGCAATTTCATTGCCTACTGAGGGCACATTAGTAAAGACCGGCTACAACTTTGGTGGATGGTCAGTGACCCTCGGCGGCAGCGCAATTGTTGGCAATTACACACCAACCTCAAGCAAGACCCTTTACGCGGTATGGACACCGATTACCTACACAGTTACCTATAACTCGAACGGTGCAACGGGCGCGCTTGCACAAACCTCGGACAGCTACACAACCGGAGGCACAGCTATCACACTGCCCGGTGCAGGCCAGATGACTAAGGCCGGCCACACCTTCGATGGTTGGTCAACAACAACTACCGGTTCAAAGATTTCCGGAACCTACACAACCTCAACCAACAGAACTCTTTACGCGCGTTGGGTTGCAGTCTCATACACAATCACCTACGACGCTGCAGGTGGGTCAAGCACTCCAACTCAGGCAAATAAAACAATTGGTCAAACATTTACTCTTGCCGCCGGACCAACAAAAACAAACTTTGAATTCGCCGGTTGGAACGATGGCACCACAACATACGATGCTGGCTATACCTACGTTGTAGAAGATGCAAACATTACTCTGACCGCAGAGTGGGTTGAAATTTTCTGGATCCACTACAACTACAACGGTGCAAATGAAACCGAACCCGCAGACCTGAGAAAACTAAATGGTCAGTCATACACCGCAGGCGACGCAGTCACCAAAGATGGTTATACCTTTGGCGGTTGGAAGTCTCAGAGCAACGTTTCAATTGCCGCTGGTCAAACATTCACCGTCAATGCGAACAACTTCATTCTTAGCGCGCAATGGACACCGATTAACTATCACATCACCTACGCATCCGCAGGCGGTGTAGTTCTTCCCACTGAGGCAGATAAGAATATTTCGCAGACTTTCACAGTTGCTAACGCGCCAACTAGATCTGGCTACACATTCAACGGCTGGAATGATGGTGCGTTAACTTACGGCCCCGGTGCAACTTATACCGTGACCGCATCTAACGTGACTCTGACCGCACAGTGGACTCCAATTCAATATGACGTGACCTACGACCTTGCTCTAGGAACAAGTGCCGTGCCGGTGCAGGCTGCCCGAATCGTTGGACAGACATTTGCAGTTGCTGCGATGCCAAGCAGATATGGTTACTCATTTGTTAAGTGGACAGATGGAACAAATGATTACCAGCCGGCAGCCACATACACAATGCCGTCAAATGATGTGACTTTGACTGCTGTTTGGCAGGCGACCTCACTTGGCATTACCTATAACTTGAACGGTGGTTCTGGAACCGCGCCGACCGAAACCAATAAGACAATTGGTAGCACCTTTAGCCTGGCGGGAATCGCTTCATGGCTAAACCACACATTCCTTGGTTGGTTTGATGGAACAACACTGTTTGGTGCCGGCGATACCTATATGGTTTCGGGTGAGCCGGTAAATCTTGTTGCGCGTTGGTTGGCCAACCTTTTTAGCGCTAACTTCTTGCCAGGCGGGGCTTCGGGTTCAAACCCAACCACCGTTGATCGCGAAGCTGGCCAGACCTTTAGCTTGCCGAGTGCATCGGGGTTGACTAAGGCAAGCCACACATTTGCCGGCTGGACCGATGGCCTACAGACCTATCAGCCGGGCGACATTATTGCCATGCCAAGTCAGGGCACCACATTTACCGCTCTATGGACGCCGGACCCAACACCGCCAAGTTCAGGTGGCGGATCCGGCGGTTCTGGTGGGCCATCGGGGCCGATAGTTGTGCCGCCAACCAATAATTCAAAGACCTTGAAGGTCATATTTGGTTCCGCGAAGTCCCTAGCAAAGGCTGCTGAGATTATTGGCACACCGGTGAAGTGGAAGACTGAAAGCCCAAATTGCAAGGTGGATGCCAAGGGCGTTGTAACAACTGTTGCAGTAGGTGAATGTTCCGTAACTGCGATTGATAAAGCCACCCTAAAGATTGCAAGTGTGTTCAATCTTGTGGTTGAACCCCGATTGAAAATCTCGCTGAAGAGCATCTCAAATCTAAAGCCGACAAGTGCACGGCTAAACGCCTCAGTGGCTTGGCCGGGCAGCGATTTCCAGGCAAAGTTCTGTGTTGCAACATCGGCAACCGCAACTGATTGCAAGTATTTGTCATCAATTAGTATCTCGAACGAAACCAACAACAATGTTGCGAGCAAGGGTGCAGTATCAATCGCTCGTGACATTCAAGGGCTAACACCTGGCACCAGATACTTCGTACACGCAGCGGTTTTGGTTGGCGAAAAGTCATATAAGACGGCAGTGCAAATGCTGCGCACCCCAAAGAAGAATCTGGCGAGCACAAAACCAGATGTAGTAACGCTTCAGTTCCCTGAGTTCACTACAGTTCTATTGCCAGCACAAGAAAAGGCGCTTGGCGCATCGGTGTTGCAGTGGAAGAAGCTTGGCCTCAAGGCCGTGGTAATTGCGCCATCTTTCAAGAAATCTGAATATAACTACTTCTTGAATGATCGAATTGCACAGTTGACTGATTTCTTGAAATCTAACTACTTGGGTGTGAAAGTTCAAGTGGTTGGATACCAGTACAAAGACGGCCGCCTATTTGGTGATGTACCTGTTGGGCAACGTGACATAACCCTGACCGCCCGCTAACCCAGAGTTAAAAAGAAATCCCCCAGCCAATTGGCCGGGGGATTGCTTATGTCTTAGCTGTTACTTACCGCGTACAACGTTGATCTCGTGGGTTAGAGTCTCAAGCTCTGCACCGCCAGCCATTGCCTTGGTTAGCTCTTCAAGCTGAACGTTCTTGCGCTCAAATGCGTTGAGTAGCTTTCCACGGTTAAGTAGGTAGAAGCGGTCGCCAACTAGGTAAGCGTGGTGAGGGTTGTGAGTAATGAACACAACTGAAACACCGCGGTCCTTTGCAGCGAGCACGTACTTCAATACGATTCCAGACTGGCGTACACCAAGGGCTGAGGTTGGCTCATCGAGGATAAGCACCTTTGCACCAAAGTAAACGGAACGAGCGATAGCCACAGACTGGCGCTCACCACCTGAAAGGGTACCGATTGGCTGGTTTACATCGCGAAGGTCAATACCCATCGCTAGCAACTCTGCCTTGGCAATCTGCTTCATCTTGCTAACGTTCAACCACTTGAATGGGCCGAATCCTGAACGGATTTCGTTACCCAAGAAGAAGTTGCGCCATACCGACATCAAAGGAATTGTTGCCAAGTCCTGGAACACGGTTGCGATTCCGTTAGCTAGTGCGTCACGAGGAGATTCAAAGACTGCGTCCTTGCCTTCAACCTTGAACTCACCCGATGACTGCTTGTGCACACCAGACAGGATCTTGATAAGAGTTGACTTACCAGCACCGTTGTCGCCAAGTACACAGGTTACTGAACCTGGCTCAACTTGCATCGAGATTCCCTGAAGGGCAATTACGCTTCCAAACTGCTTGCCAACATTCTTTAGTTCTAGGGCGTTTACTGCGCTCATTTTTTGCCTCCCTTAGCACGGCGACCGATGTAAGTGTTGATCATTACCGCGGTGAAAAGAATCACACCAAGGAATGTTGCGGTCCAGTCTGAATCCCAACGTGAGTAAGGAATGCCAATGTAAGCCATACCCATAATCAAAGCGCCAAGAGAAGCACCGATAGCAGAACCTGCACCACCGGTAAGAAGTGTTCCACCCACCGCAGCAGCGATGATGTAGTAGAACTCCTGGCCAACACCCTGACCAGCCTGCATGCCCTTCAAGCGAAGAACAAACATGGTACCGATCAGCGCAGCTGAAAGAGCGGTGTAAATAAACAGAGTGATCTTGGTGCGGTCAACTGGAACACCAGCGTTGCGA
>CANGJO010000013.1 GCA_947454285.1 Microbacteriaceae bacterium
AATTCACTGGCCTTTGTTGCATCCACGGTCACCCAAAGAATTAGGCCAAACACTAGCGCGAGGGCCGCATAGAAACTAACCCACAACGCTGATTCTTTGGCGCTTGGAATATGCGGCCGCTTGAAGATTATTAGTACGTCTGCCAGCAGGATGGCGGTCAATACAACCATCGAGATGATTTCAAACCAGAAATAGGAAGATTCGCTCATAGTTCCTAAAGTCTAAACGGTGCTCTGACCGTCATGGCTGGTTGGCGTTTAGACTGTTAGGCGTTGCCACGCGCAACGTGCCCTCGTAGCTCAGTGGATAGAGCAAGAGCCTTCTAATCTCTTGGTCGCAGGTTCGATTCCTGCCGGGGGCGCTTCCCGCACAAGTTAGCCCAGTAGAGACTTCATGTTCTTGAAGATCAGGTTCGCTGCAAAGTCTGGTGCAAGCCGGATTAGGTAGCCCATGGTCT
The DNA here is from genome assembly GCA_947454285.1 of Microbacteriaceae bacterium. Classification (GTDB taxonomy): domain Bacteria; phylum Actinomycetota; class Actinomycetes; order Actinomycetales; family Microbacteriaceae; genus Rhodoluna. Next base: position 458 of record CANGJO010000013.1, read on the forward strand.
TTGAATCGCTGCCGATGTAAATACGGTGAGCCTTACTTTCAATGGCATCCACCATCATCTTGCCGGCAACCGCTGGGGCTGTGACACGTGCCGCGGCCTTCTTCTGTGCAGCAGTGAGTTCACCTGAACCAAAACTGACGCCAGAGTTACCTGAAATATTGGTGCCTATTGCTCCAGGCCAAACCAGAGTCAGGGAAACGTTGGTTTCCTTGAGTTCTGAACGCAGTCCTTCGGTGAGCATGTTTAGCGCTGCCTTGGTGGAACCGTAAAGGGTCTGACCGGGCACAGGTGCGAATGAACCCATTGAAGACACGTTCAAAATATGTGCTTCAGGGCGGGTTAGTAGCCCAGGCAGGAAAGCCTTGATCATGTTGAGCGGGCCAAAGAAGTTCACGTTCATCACGCGATCGATGTGCTCGAAATCAAGTTCGTTGATTTTTACGAACGGCTGAATGATTCCGGCAACATTTACCAGCGCATCGATCTTGCCAAGCTTGGCTTCAATCTCGGCAGGGAGAGCGGCAACGCGAGTTCTATCGGTGATGTTCACATCAAATGCGAAGAAGTTCTTAGCGTTATCGCCGGCAAGCTTTTTTGTTTCTTCAAGAAACTCGTGCTTCAGATCTAGACCGGCTACTTTTGCACCACGGCGGAGCAATTCGAGTGAAACTTCGCGACCCATGCCATTTCCGGCTCCGGTGACTACAAGTACTTTTCCCTGAACCTTCATGCTGGCTTCCTTAAGCTAGTTCGAACTGGCCGCCGTCAATCTGACCCTGCTTGCGGTACAGATCAAGTTTCTGGCGTGTGTCTGCAATGTCTAGGTTGCGCATGGTCAACTGACCAATGCGGTCTTCCGGACCGAATGCAGAATCTTCGTTGCGCTCCATCGAAAGCTTCTCTGGGTGGTAGCTGAAGTTTTCGCCGCGAGTGTCAACGATTGAGTAGTCGTCACCACGACGAAGTCGCAAGGTAACCGAACCAGTAACCGCGGATGCAACCCATCGGGTTAGTGATTCACGGAACATAAGTGTCTGCGGGTCCAACCAGCGACCTTCGTAAAGTAGGCGACCCATTTTGCGACCCTCGTTGTGGTAGTTCGCAACGGTGTCTTCGTTGTGGATTGCAGAAATCAAACGCTCATAGGCGATGTAGATCAAAGCCATTCCCGGAGCTTCGTAAATTCCGCGGCTCTTGGCTTCGATGATTCGGTTTTCAATCTGGTCTGACATTCCAAGACCGTGACGACCACCAATAACGTTTGCCTCGTGGAATAGCTCAACCTGGTTCTTGAAGTCCTTGCCGTTGATAGCAACTGGTTCACCCTGCTTGAACGTGATGGTCACGTCTTCGCTGTCGATCTTTACCGATGAGTCCCAGAACTTTACGCCCATGATTGGGTTAACCAGTTCCATTGATGAGCTCAGCAGCTCTAGGTCTTTGGCTTCGTGAGTAGCACCAAGCATGTTGGCATCTGTTGAGTAAGCCTTTTCCACCGATGCACGGTAAGGCAACTTGCGAGCCTGCAACCACTCAGACATCTCGTGACGGCCACCTAGTTCTTCAACAAAGGTGCTGTCTAGCCATGGCTTGTAGATGCGAAGGTTTGGGTTTGCCAAAAGTCCGTAGCGGTAGAAACGCTCAATGTCGTTGCCTTTGTAGGTACTTCCGTCGCCCCAGATATCCACGCCATCTTCGTGCATTGCGCGAACCAACATGGTTCCGGTAACTGCACGACCTAGAGGAGTGGTGTTGAAGTAAACCTTGCCGCCGGTGCGAATGTGGAATGCGCCACAGGCAATCGCGGCAAAACCTTCGCGAACCAGTGCAGCGCGGCAATCGATTAGACGACCCTGCTCGGCGCCGTATTCCTTGGCGCGATCTGGGATCGACTCGATGTCGTCTTCGTCGTACTGACCTAGGTCGGCTGTGTAGGTATAAGGAACCGCACCCTTTTCGCGCATCCAGGCAACGGCCACAGATGTGTCGAGACCACCAGAGAAGGCAATGCCAACTTTTTCACCAACAGGGAGGGATTCAAGAACCTTAGACATGGATACAAGGTTACCCGGAATAACCTGGGCTTAATAGGGTTTGATAAGGGTATGAGCCTAAAAGACGCCGAATTGACCATGTTGGATGGACGCAAGACCACCTTCGCCGAGTTTGCTGGCAAGACTGTGCTTGTGGTCAACGTGGCATCGCGCTGTGGCCTGACTCCGCAGTACGAGGCCCTCGAAGCGCTGCAAAAGAAGTACGCGGCCAAGGGGTTCACGGTTCTAGGCATGCCCTCAAACCAGTTCATGCAGGAACTAGGCACCAGCGAAGCTATCGGTGATTACTGTTCAACCACTTGGGGAGTGACTTTTCCGATGACAGAAAAGATCAAGGTCAATGGCCGCGGTCGCCACGAGCTGTACAAGACTTTGGTCAAGGCCAAGGATCACGCCGGATTGGCTGGACCGGTGATGTGGAACTTTGAGAAGTTTCTGGTGCTGCCAAATGGCCAGATTCAACGCTTCAGACCTAACACGAAGCCCGATGCGCCCGAGGTTATTGCGGCGATTGAAGACGCTCTAAAGGCCTAGAGAGCACAGTGTTTTAGAGGGCACTGTCTCCAAGATCAACGCCAAGGTAATCGGCAATGACGTCGGTGACTAGTTTGTGATCGTCTCGTTGAGGTAATCCCGAAATTGTTGCAGTGGCCACGATACCTTGGCCTTCAACGCGAATAGGGAAGCAGCCGCCGTGCCAGGCATAGTTAGTTTCATCTAACCCCGATATTTTGTGGGCGGCATCGGCAAACTTTATTTCAAGTCCAACTAGATATGAACTGGCGTGCATTAGGTTGACCAGGTTGCGCTTGCGACGAGCCCAGTCGGCGTTTACGGCCGTAGTGCCAGGCATTGCACTGAAGAACAAGATGTCGTCGCCGCGGCGAATGTCGACAGCCACGCCCTGGCCGTATTTTTCTGCTTCGGCGCGCAGCGCATTGCCAAGCTTCCAGGCGTCTGCCTCGCTAAAACTTCTGAACACCAAAAGCTCTTCTTGACGAATTACTTTTTCAATATCTGATTCGCGCGGCTCATTCATGATTTAAACCTAAGCGACCGGACCCTTGTGAAAATGTTCAAACACCATGTTGGTTCGGGTTGATGCAACCGTTGCATTGCTAGATAAGTTCTCGAGCACAAATTCGCGAACGTGATCGTTGTCACGCACGGCAAGGTGAACAATGAAGTCCTCGGCGCCACCCAGGAAGAAGACTTGGATGACCTCTGGCAGCGAACGCATTTCATTCATGAAATCGGCAAGGTGAGATCTGGCTCCGGCACGCAGGGTGACCGAAATCAAAACCTGACTTGATAGCCCGATAGCTGCCGGATTGATGTTGGCATTGAAACCGGTGATGACTCCGCGAGACACGAGTGCGCGAACACGGGTGATGCAGGTAGACGCGGCAATTCCGGCAGCCTCGGCAAGATCGGTGTTGGTCATGCGGGCGTTGCTGCTGAGTAAGCGCAGCAGTTCGTGATCAATCTCGTCCAGTTCAACCTGCAGATTATTCGTTGGCATGGCCAAAATTCCCTTCAATAATGAATTATTAGGCAAATTTTAGGTCAATTAGTGCAGAATATACAGTCTTTACACGAATGTAACGTGAAACCTACAGGATTTACCTGAAAGAAGGAGCAAATCATGCGCGTAGGCATTCCAACTGAGATCAAGAACAACGAGAACCGTGTGGCGATTACGCCTGCCGGGGTGCACGAGTTGGTGCGCCGTGGCCACGAGGTATTCATTCAGGTGGGTGCCGGAGTTGGTTCTGGTTTTGAGGATGCCGACTACCAGGTGCAGGGCGCCAAGATGCTGGCCACCGCCGAAGAGGTCTGGGCCGCCGGTGATTTGTTACTCAAGGTGAAAGAGCCAATCAAAGCCGAATACAAATTGATGCGTCGCGATCAAGTGTTGTTCACCTACCTTCACCTTGCTGCTTCGCGCGAGTGCACCGATGCACTGCTTGCATCTGGAACCACCGCGATTGCATACGAGACCGTGCAGCTTCCAAATCGTTCATTGCCACTGTTGCAACCGATGAGTGAAGTTGCCGGGCGATTGTCAGCTCAGATTGGTGCTTATCAACTTATGAAGAATGAGGGTGGTCGTGGAGTTTTGATGGGCGGTGTGCCGGGTGCACCAAAGGCCAAGGTGGTTGTGATTGGTGGCGGAGTTGCCGGTGAGCACGCTGCGACCATGGCGCTTGGAATGCAAGCCGAGGTAACCGTGATTGATATTTCTCTGCCAAAGTTGCGTGAACTTGATGCACGTTTTGGCGGAAACGTTCGTACTCGCGTTTCAACAGCACTTGAAATTGCCGAACAGCTAAAAGATGCCGATCTAGTAATTGGATCAGTTTTAATTCCGGGAGAGAAAGCACCAAAGCTGGTTACCGATGCAATGGTCAAGACTATGAAGCCTGGATCGGTGTTGGTTGACATCGCGATCGACCAGGGCGGATGTTTTGAAAACTCAAAGCCAACCACTCACGATGACCCAACTTTTAAAGTTCACAACAGTGTTTACTACTGCGTGGCCAACATGCCGGGTGCGGTTCCTGCAACATCTACTCGCGCGCTGACCAATGCAACCTTGCCTTACGTGGTTGCTCTTGCCGACAAGGGTTGGAAGGCAGCGCTTGCAGCAGATGAATCTTTGGCTAAGGGATTGAACGTGCACGATGGCAAGGTCACATACTCTGGCGTGCAGCACGCATTTCCGGAACTTCCATTCCAGGAGTTGCAAGTAGCAATCGCCTAGGCGGGTTGTTGCTGCGTAATGCAGTGGATGCCACCACCTCGCGCAAATAGCGGGCGAGCATCTACCAGCACGATTTTTCTATCGGGGTAAACGCTCTGCAAAGTTTCCACCGCGCGCTGATCGTTGGCATCGTTAAAGCCACACAAAATTACGCCGCCGTTTACGAGGTAGTGATTGATGTAGCTGTAATCAACGAAGCCTTCGTCATCACGCAAAACTGTTGGCGCGGCAACCGGGATTAATTCAAAGCCGCCATGTTCTTCAAGTGTGCGCTTGACCTCGTGGCTGACCGAGTAATCCGGGTGGCTTGGGTCTTCTTGATTGTGAAACAGGATCTTGGTTGGTGATGCGAAGCAGGCAACGATGTCGATGTGACCGCGGGTACCAAATTCGTCATAGTCGCGAGTTAGTCCCCGGCGAATCCAGATGGCCTCTTTGGTGCCAAGTTTTTCGTGGATCTCTGATTCAACCTCGGCACGAGACCAGGTTGAGTTTCTGCCTTCGCCAAGTTGCACGGTTTCGGTAAGCAGAACTGCACCTGCGCCATTGACATGGATTCCGCCGCCCTCGTTGATTAGATCTGAATTGATCAGCTCCTTGCCGGCGAGATTCGCAATAACTTCGGCGACTTTAGAGTCTTTGTCCCAGCTGGCCCAGCTCTGAGCGCCCCAACCGTTGAAGATCCAGTTCACCGCGGCGACTTCACCACTCGCGTTCTTTACAAAGGTTGGGCCAATGTCGCGCATCCACGCGTCGTTTAGGGGAGCGGCCACGATCTCTACTCGTGAATCTAAATACTCCCTGGCGATTTCAATTGCGTCTTGCTCACACAGCATGGTTACTGGTTCAAATTCGATGATTGCGTTTGCCACGGCAGCCCAGGTTGAGCGAGCCTCGTGCCAATCCGATTCTGTTTCACCAAGTGTGTAACCCGATGATGGCCAGGCCATCCAAGTGCGTTCGTGCGGCGCCCACTCGGCGGGCATCGACCACATTGACGAATTCAATTTAGTAATTCACTCCGGCAATGCCACCATCAACGCCGTCACCGTTATCGGTGCGCGGGTTAGCTACAGGCTTGGTCAGTAGGTCGTAGGTTTCTGGTCGACGAGTGGCGAGGAATGGAAACAGGTCAAGCCAGTCACGACGCTGATCAAGATCAAGATCGGCGATAAGTACTTCATCGCCTTCGCGTTCGGCACGAACCAATACGCGGCCGTACGGGTCGCAAATAAAACTGCTGCCATAGAAATTCAGCGCACCTTCGTTGCCGTATCGGTTTGGCACCACCATAAAAGTGCCATTTGCGATTGCATTACCAACAATCACCTGACGCCATAGTGGCTCAGTATCGAACTCCGGGTGATCGGGTTCGGAACCAATTGCAGTTGGGTAAACCAAGATCTCGGCACCGCGCAAGCTGTAGTTGCGCGCAACCTCAGGGAACCATTCATCCCAACAGGTTGGCAAACCAAACTGAGCGTCAACATCGCGGAATTCAAGATCGTAAACCGGATACGGTTCTCCAGTGGCAGGACCAGGTGCAAAGTATTTGTCTTCGTAGTAACCAGCGGTTACCGGAATGTGCAGCTTTGGTGTGCGCGCAACAATTACACCTTCCGGGTTCACGATGATTGCAGTGTTTAGTGCGCGACCATCGGCGAAGTCTTGGTATTCGTAAAGCGATGCGTGAACATAAATGTTGTTAGCGCGTGCTGCAGCGGCAGCAAATGCATGAGTAGGGCCACCTTCAAGTTGCTCAGCAATTGCATTTGGAGTGCCTGCCGGAAGTTGGTCGGCAGGGTAGCGACTCAGCGTTAGTTCTTGAAGGCAAACAATTTGTGCGCCGTTGTCGGCGGCAAGGCGAATGCCTTCGTTAAGCTTGGCAAGGTGCTCGCCCGGGTTCTCGTGCCACTTAGTTTGCACCAGCGCAACTCGCAGCGGCGAACGATTTGAATCCTTGACTCTAGATAGTGGAGTCAGCGCTGGAGCAACAGTAACTTTCACGATTTAACTTTCTTCGTTCATGCTGTCGAGAATGGCAATCAAGGCATTTAGGTCTGTGCGTGGATTCACGATAGCAAATCTGGCGTTTGGTTTACCCAGGTGAGAACTTGGCACCACAAAGGCCTCGCCACGGGCAAGAAGCTTGGCTGACCAGGCGTCGTACTTGGCTAGGTTCCAACCGTGCTTAGTGAAAACCACAACCGATAACTCTGGCTCTCGAACAAGTTCTAGGTCTGGTCGACGCTTTATTTCGTCGGCAATTTGGCGAGCCAAAGAAATGTTCTTTCGCACGCCTTCGCGGTATGCGGCCACGCCGTGAGTGGCAAGTGAGAACCACAGGGGTAGCCCACGCGGTCTGCGAGTCAAGTTATAGGCGTAGTCAGAAGGATTCCAGTCACCGGAATCGGTAAGGGTGTCTAGGTATTCGCCGTGTTGAGTGTGGGCATCGTGCCCAAGCTTTGGTTCACGATAAATCAGTGCGCAAGCATCGAACGGTGCGAACAACCACTTGTGCGGATCAACAATGAAGCTGTCGGCTTTTTCAACTCCGGCAAACAGGTGGCGACTTTCCGGTGAAAGAATTCCGGCCAGGCCGTACGCGCCGTCGACGTGGAACCAAATCTTGTTTTGATTGGCAACCGCAGCGATTTCATCAAGCTTGTCGACGATGCCAAAGTTTGTGGTTCCGGCAGTTGCCACGATTGCAAAAACTCCGTCGCCAGCTTCGCTAAGCGCCGCGGCAACCGAATCACCGCGAAGGTGGCCGTTTGCATCAACCTGAGCCTTGATGATTTCAACATCCATAACCGCCGCGGCAGATTTCAAAGACGAATGTGCCTCTGCGGAACAAATGAATTTCCATTTGGTTGGTTGAGCGATACCGGCATCGGTGCGTTTCTTCGCTGCCGAGTGACGAGCAGCAACCAGTGCACTCAAATTTCCCAGCGTGCCACCTTGAACAAAAACACCACCGGCTGTTTCTGGAAGACCAACCTCACTGGCCAACCAGGCGAGTACTTCGTTTTCGGCATAGACGGCGCCGGCACCTTCCATCCACGATCCGCCGTAGATTGCCGATGCCGAAACGATTAGGTCAAAAAGTTTTGATGCTTCTGTAGGTGCCGATGGGATGAAAGATAGATAGTTTGGGTGATCGGTGGAAATTGTTGCTGGTGCAAGAATCTCGCTGAAGATTTCTAGAGCTTTGTGTCCACCGATTCCAGATTCGGAAATTGTTTGCCCGGCATTTTCTTTTAGCCAGGCCGGTGACTGTGGTCCATCAAGTGGAGCAGGGTCGTATTCAAGTCGCTTGCGCGCGTATGCAAAAACTTCTTCGCGAAGTTTGATTGAGTCGTCGTTGACTTCATGCATGGTTTGAGCCTACTTACGTTTTTTGCGTCGCACCAAAGAGACGGTGAACCCCAACACCGATAGCCCGAGCAGGATCCAGGAGCCAATCTGACGCTCGTTTGCAATCGATTCGCACGATGTCCAACCGGTGGTCTGAACGTCAACACAAGTGCTTGGGTCAAACAGGCCGATGATCGAAGCGAAGACACCAACCAGCGCAACGGTGGCAACCATTGCCATTGAGTTGTTCTGGATTTTAGCCACGACTAAGCCTGCGGTTCTGAAACGTCGCCGAATTCGCCACCCTGCGATTCAATTTCTTTACGGATTTCATCCATATCAAGATCGCGAACAGCTTGAATAAGTTCTTCAAACGCTGGCGCAGGAAGCGCACCCGCTTGGTTGAACAGCAATACTCCATCGCGGAAAACCATCAGAGTTGGAATAGAAGTGATGCCAGCTTCTGCCGATAGTTGTTGCTCCGCCTCGGTGTCTACCTTGCCGAAACGAATATCGGTGTGCACTTCTGAAGCGGCTTCATAAATAGGAGCAAACTGCATGCACGGTCCGCACCAACCGGCCCAGAAATCAACGATGGTAATTCCCTCGTTAACAACGGTGTCGCCAAAGTTTGCTGCGCCTAATTCGATTGTGGCCATTCTTACCTCTTTACGTGTGCGAAATCCAAGGACAAGCCTAGGCTAGAGAAATGATGACTTTTATCCTTGGCGGCGGATGCTTCTGGTGTCTAGACAGTTCGTTTATGCAATTCAAAGGCGTAAGCGATGTGGTGGTGGGCTACATGGGCGGCGAGATCGCTGACCCTGGATACGAGGCGGTATGCAGCGGCACCACTGGGCATGCCGAAGTCGCCAAAGTGATTTTTGACGAGTCGGTAATTCCAGCCGAGACCATTTTGGAAATCTTCTTTACGTTGCACGACCCAACCCAGTTGAACCGTCAGGGCAACGACGTTGGAACGCAGTATCGCTCGGTGATGTATTACACCGATAATTCGCAGCGTGAACTTTTTGCAGCTGCCGTTGAAAAGGCCAAGGGTGTTTGGGGCGATGGTGTTGTAACCGAACTATCCCCGGCAACCGTTTTTTGGGTAGGCGAGGAGTATCACCAGGACTTCTTTGCTAAGAATCCAAATCAGGGATATTGCAACGCGGTAGTGGCACCAAAGATGCTGAAGACCCGTAAGGCATTCACCGCCTACCTGCGTGACTAAACGCTAGGGCCGGGTTATCCACAGATTCCAATTCGGCAATCCTTTGGTTGCGATTGCTGGCCAAACTCGAAACACACCACAGTTAGTGGTTCAAGTTTCGAGAAGGGCAAAAGGAATTGTCAGAAACACTTTCAGTCACCGGTTTGGTGGCAACCACTCCGCGCCACCTGGTTACCCAGGACGGCCTGCCAATTACTTCATTTAGGTTGGCATCTTCGCAGCGCAGATTTGATCGCAATCAGAACAAATGGATCGACGGGGAAACCAACTGGTTCACGGTAACCGCGTTCCGCCAGTTGGCGATTAACTCTGCCGGATCAATCAATAAGGGCGATCGCTTGGTGGTTGCAGGCAAGCTGCGCATTCGCGACTGGGATAACGGTGAACGCGCCGGTACCTCTGTTGAAGTCGAAGCCGATTCAGTCGGTCACGACTTGACCTGGGGGAGCTCTGTATTTACTCGAACCGTATTGGTTCGCGAAGCAGATCCAGACCCAGAAGGCGATGACCTAGAGCCAGAACCAGAGCTGGTTGGCGCGAAGAAGAAGTAATTTTCCAGACTGCTGAGCCACTTGGCGATCCCCCTCACGTATCTCTGTGGTGGCTCAGCGCTAAACCTCTTTCACGGAGGTCCGGCACCCTCTAACCAACGCTTGCATTTAGTGGCTCCCAAAGTGGATGCTCAATGGTCGGGTAAACTGAAACCCATAGCAAGCCAAGCGTTAGAGGGTGCCATTCTCACGCTTTCGAGGCTGATGCTGCAGATACCGAAAGTGATTAGTTCTCGATGGCTGAATTCATCTACCAGATGATCAAGGCGCGTAAGGCGCATGGCGACAAGGTAATTCTTGACGACGTAACCTTGGCGTTTATTCCAGGCGCAAAGATCGGTGTGGTTGGTCCAAACGGTGCCGGTAAGTCAACCGTTTTGAAGATCATGGCTGGCCTTGACACTCCTTCAAATGGTGAGGCTCGCCTTGGTCCGGAATACACCGTTGGCATCTTGATGCAGGAGCCACCGCTTGACGAATCGCTAACCGTGCTTGGCAACGTTGAGCTTGCCGTTAAAGACACCAAGGCAAAGCTAGATCGATTTAACGAAATCTCTGCACTGATGGCAGAGCCGGATGCTGATTTTGATGCCCTGCTTGCCGAGATGGGCACACTGCAGGAGCAGATCGACCACCTTGACGCGTGGGATCTTGATTCACAGCTTGAGCAGGCAATGGATGCTCTTCGTTGTCCACCAAGCGATTCACCGGTTACCTCGCTTTCTGGTGGTGAGCGTCGCCGCGTTGCCCTTTGTAAGTTACTTTTGGAAAAGCCAGATCTTCTTCTACTTGACGAACCTACTAACCACCTTGATGCCGAATCTGTGTTGTGGTTGGAGCAGCACTTGGCCAAGTACCCGGGTGCCGTACTTGCTGTAACGCACGACCGTTACTTCTTGGACAACGTTGCCGAGTGGATTTTGGAGCTCGACCGAGGTCGCGCCTACCCATATGAAGGCAACTACTCAACCTACCTAGAGAAGAAGCGCGAGCGCCTTGAAGTTGCCGGCAAGAAGGACGCCAAGCTTGCAAAGCGTTTGAGCGAAGAACTTGAATGGGTTCGTTCATCTTCAAAGGCTCGTCAGACCAAGTCAAAGGCTCGTTTGGCTCGCTACGAAGAAATGGCTGCCGAGGCGGATCGCACTAGAAAGTTGGACTTTGAAGAAATTCAAATTCCGATGGGTCCTCGTCTAGGTGACATCGTGATTGAGGCTAAGAATATCCAAAAGGGTTTCGAAGGTCGATCACTGATTAATGGCTTGTCATTCAGCTTGCCACGCAACGGAATCGTTGGTGTTATTGGTCCAAACGGTGTTGGTAAGTCAACGCTGTTTAAGACCATTGTTGGTCTAGAAAAACTTGATGGCGGTGACCTGAAGATTGGTGAGACCGTAAAGATTTCATACGTCGATCAGTCACGTGGCGGTATTGATCCAAACAAGACTCTTTGGGAAGTTGTTTCTGGAGGCCTGGACTTCATGCAGGTTGGAAATCAAGAAATGCCTTCGCGAGCTTACGTTGCGGCGTTTGGTTTCAAGGGCCCAGATCAGCAGAAGCCTGCCGGAGTTCTTTCTGGTGGTGAGCGCAACCGTTTGAACCTGGCGCTGACTCTTAAAGAGGGTGGCAACGTATTGCTACTTGACGAACCTACAAACGACTTGGACGTTGAAACTCTTGGTTCGCTAGAGAACGCATTGTTGGAATTCCCTGGCTGTGCCGTGGTGATCACGCACGACCGTTGGTTCCTCGACCGCGTTGCATCACACATCTTGGCCTACGAGGGAAGCGACGACAACCCAGACAACTGGTACTGGTTCGAAGGAAACTTTGAGGCCTACGAGGAAAACAAGATCGCACGCCTTGGCCCAGATGCGGCTAAGCCACACCGATCAACTTACCGCCGCCTAACCCGCGACTGAGACTAAAAAAATAAACCCACTCAATCGAGTGGGTTTATTTTTTGCCGTTTTACTAGGCAACTAATTCTTTTATTGCTTCCTCGAATACCTCGTTGTGCTTTTCAACATCGGCCAGGGTAGTGGTTGGGCACATCAGCGCCATGTTGTGGAACGGAGTCAGCATGATTCCGCGGTTCGCCAAATAAACGTGCAGGTAATCTTCAAGTTCGGCGTCGGCCGCGTGGAAGGCATCGGTGCCGGTCTTTGGGTATGGCTTCGCAAAACGGTATTCCGCACGAGCGCCAAGTTGATTGATTGACCATGACAAGTTGTATTTATCGAATAGCTCATTGACGCCGTCGGTAAAAACGGTTGCCAGGTCGATCATGTATTTGAAGTTCTCCTCGGTAAGTACCTTTTCTAGAGTCGCGCGCATCGCGGCAACCTGAAGGGGGTTTCCGGCAAGGGTTCCGCCAACGCCACCCATGTCAACCAAGTCAAGGTCGGTTCGGCTCAAGATTTTTTCGGCAAGGTGAGTGCTGAGGCCATAGGTACCAGTTGGAATTCCACCGGCGATGGCTTTACCAATAACAAAGACATCCGGTTCAAGGTTGTCGCGTTTGGTCATTCCGCCATAACCGGCTGAGAAAGTGTGAGTCTCATCAATGATCAGCAGAGCGTCGTACTTGCGAGTCAGTTCGCGCACGCCTTGCAGGTAACCAGGCTCAGGCAAAACAATTCCAATGTTGGTTAGCGCCGGTTCCATCAGCACCGCGGCCACGTCACCGTTTTTTAGTTGACGCTCTAAGCCGGCAAGGTCGTTGAATTCAGCAACACGAGAAGTGTGAGTTACATCAACAGGAGAGCCCACGTTCCCCGGGCGACTCATGCCTTCGCCATCAGGCCCAACTACGATGAGTGCTTCGTCTACCGAGCCGTGGTAGCAGTAGGCATTGAAGAGAATCTTAGGTTTGCCGGTGATAGCTCTCACCAAACGAATTGCCCAACGGTTGGCATCGGTAGCGGTAAGCGAGAAGCTCCACTTAGCCATTCCAAATCGCTCGCTCAAGTTCTTTGCAACCCACTCTGCGTCTTCAGTAGGAAGCATTGTGGTTAGGCCACCAAGATCTTTAACGCGGTGGGTGATTGCCTCAACGACCTCTGGTGCGGAGTGACCGGCCATTGCACCAGTGTCACCAAGCGCGAAGTCAATATATTCGTTGCCATCGATGTCCCAGATGCGGTTACCAACTGCGCGATCTAGGTAAATCGGAAAACCTCCTGCCTTCTTGTTCATCCAGGTCATCGGCACTTTGCCAAAGAGGTGGTCGGCTTTCTCAAAGGCTGCTTTTGACTTTGGATTGCGAGCTAAGAAGGTTTGCTGCTCACGCTGATTAAGGGTGGCAAGCTTTTCGCGATTGATCATTTTTCTATTTTGCCATTCTGGGGTTAGTTTAGACACGTCATGATTAATCCCTTCATCCTTGCCGACGAGCAAACTGCCGCCGATCTACAGGCGTATTTGGCGCGTGCAAAGCGCCTAGACCCAGATGGCCTTGTTCGCTTGCGTGCATTCGGTGACGTATTGGCCGCCTATGTGGCGCCAATCTTTGCCGGGAACCTGATGGACTCTGGGCCAACCGTTTTGGGATTGCGTACCTGTGAGCTTTCGGCACCCGCAGAGGTCGACGCGTTGGTTCCAATTGGTGCGGTTCAAGAACGCTTGGCCAGATTGCTTGGCGAACCCGACAACACGGAATTCAAGATTCAACTGATTGAAACTCAACGTGCTCCGTGGGCAGGCATTTCTCCGCCACGACAGGGTTGGGAGCAGGTTGGCACCATTAACGAAACCGTGCTTACTCAAATTGCTCGCGATGGAATTGCCGAGGTCGCCGCATCACTGCCGGAATCAGTTGGTGGACCAATTGCTGCACGCATTCGCGGTGAAATTTGGGGCAGAGGAATTGACCTTGAAAGCAAGATTCCAACCGGTGCGGCCTTTGCTGCCGCAGGCTTGGGTTTCTTAACTGAAAACGAAGAAGTTGGTTTGTACCAGGCAGAAGGTTGGATTCGCCTTAGCAGCGAACATGGTCACGTGCTGGCCAAAGCAGCGACCAAGTTCTAATTAGTCTTCGAAAGAATTGAGCATCGCGGTAGCCGCGCGCTCAAGATAAGCCCAGAGTTCCGCCTCGTGTAGTTGGCTAAGTCCCACAGATTCAACTGCGGCCCGCATGTGCTTTAGCCAACGCTCACGAGCATCGGGATTAATTTTGAAGGGGTTGTGACGCATTCGTAGTCGCGGATGGCCACGAAGTTCCTGATAGGTGGTTGGCCCACCCCAGTACTGCTCAAGAAAAAGTTGCAGACGTTCGGCAGCCGGATCAAGATCGTCTTCTGGGTACATTGGGCGCAGTACTTCATCGGAAGCCACGCCTTCGTAAAACTTGTTGGCTATTTTTCTAAAGGTTTCTTTTCCGCCAACTAGTTCGTAGAAATTACCCCCAGTGGTTTCGCCGCTTAGACCGCGGATGCGAACAGTCTCTACGCGAGCTGCATCTTCGAAACCGTTAGACAATTACTTACCCTTTTGCGATGACTTGTGTGACAAGTTTCCAACCCGCAGGATTTCACCATTGCGCACGTACCAAAGTGTTCCCTTGGTGTCGCGCACCTGTGTGATTCTCAAGCCAACACTTTCAACAACACCGCTAGCCTCGCCAAGGTCAACCTTGTCGCCAATTCCATATTGGTCTTCAAAGACAATAAACAACCCCGATAGTAAATCGCGAACGATGTTCTGCGCACCAAAACCAAGTGCCGCACCAAGAATTCCGGCACCGGCGATCAGTGCCCCAACTGCAACACCAAGCTCACTAAGCAACATGGTGGCAGCAATCACGTAGATACTCCAGGTGATGAAGTTACTAAGTACAGAACCAAGAGTCTTGGCGCGAAGTACTAGTCGTTCTGGGTTTAGCGAGGCGGCAAGCGACTTGCCGTTACCGTTCTTCTTTGCTCCGGAGGTGATGCCGCGAACAATACGCTTCACTGATACCAACAAGACCGAACGCAACACGATTGCGCCGATGATAATCAGCGCGATTCGAATAAGGGTTGACCAGTCGTGCCAAGCAGTCTGCAACCACTGCACCAAAGTTTCGTATGAATTCATTTCTGCCTCGCTTAGTTTCGAAGGTCTCGCTGTTGGGCCTGCAATGCTCGTTCCACATTGGCAAGTGACTCAATCAAAATTCTACGAAGAGCAGGAATTTCCTTTACTGCGGTGTCGTTGATCCAAGTCTTAGTAGTTTCGGCAAGTTCGTTGCTGGCCAACGGTAGCGGATAAAGGTTTTCGATCAGGTACTCGGCAATCTTGAAGGTGTTGCTGTTCCAGATGCGCACCGCGTTTTCAAAATACTGATTGACGTAAGGCTTCAGTAGATCTGCATTGGCGACTCTTACGAAGCCCAAGCTGGCGGCATCGACCAAAATGTTTGACAACTCGTGAGTCTGGGTGAGGGTGTGCCAGGCCTTTGACTTGTCTTGGGTGGTTGGCAACATAGCGCGAGCACCGGCAGCTGCCTTTTGCCCGTTTGAGGTGTTGTCTAGAGCAAGTTGTTTGTCAATAGCATCGCCGTCGGCACGACCGCCAACCACAAGGCCGGCAAGTAGTTCCCAAGTCAAATCGGCGTCAATCTTCAAGCCATCGAGTTTCAATTTGCCGTCGCGAAGATCAGCAAGTGCATCCAGCAGTTCTGGCGAATTGGCGAAGACCGCAAAGAACTTAGTGAACTGCAACTGAGCATCGGAACCAGGCTTTGCCTCGCGGGCCAACTTTAAAAGACCAGCGCCAATCTGCGTGATGGTGGCTTCGCGGAACTCTGGAGCAACAAAAGTATTTGCTGTAGTTACCAGTTGGCGAAGCAGGGTCAACATGGTGGTTGATTCAGTTTCACTGCCAATGTTGTTGAGCACTAGTTTGATGAATTCACGTGGGCTAGCTTCGGCATCGCGGGCGGCATCCCAGGCGGCACCCCAAATCAGTGTGCGAGCAAGTGAATCCTCGAACAGCGCTAGGTTTTCAAGTGCAAACTTCCAAGACTTGTCATCTAGACGAATCTTTGCGTAGGCCAAGTCATCATCGTTAAGTAGCACAAGATCTGGTTGCTGCTGTCCAACCAATTCAGCAATTTCGGTGCGTGCGCCATCGAT
>CANGJO010000014.1 GCA_947454285.1 Microbacteriaceae bacterium
ATTCTGACCACCAAGCGCAAAGCCGAATACGCACACTTGGCATTGTTGAACGCCAACGACTGGGGACTAATCGTTTACGACGAAGTGCACTTGCTACCAGCACCAATTTTCAAGATGACCGCAGACCTGCAAGCACGCAGACGCCTTGGCCTGACCGCTACCCTGGTTCGCGAGGACGGTAAAGAGGGCGATGTATTTTCTTTGATTGGTCCAAAGCGTTTTGATGCGCCATGGAAAGAAATTGAAGCGCAGGGTTACATTGCACCTGCTGCCTGTTATGAGGTTCGAATTGATCTTCCTGATGAAGAGCGCATGGAATATGCAATCTCTAGCCAAGAAGATCGCTATCGAATTGCTGCAACATCAAAGACTCGAATTCCGGTAATTCAAACGCTGCTCAAAAAGCACGCCGGCGAACCAACTTTGATCATTGGTCAGTACCTAGATCAGATTCACGAGGTATCGGCTGCTATCAAGGTTCCAGAAATCACTGGTGAAACTCCGGTTGATGAACGCGAGCGCTTGTTCCAGCAATTCCGCACCGGCGAGATTTCAACCCTGGTAGTTTCGAAGGTTGCCAACTTCTCAGTGGACCTGCCGGAGGCATCGGTAGCAATTCAGATATCGGGTTCGTATGGTTCACGCCAAGAAGAAGCCCAGCGTCTAGGCCGATTGCTGCGACCAAAGGCAGACGGCCGAACCGCCAGCTTCTACACGCTTATCTCTAGAGACACCGTGGATCAGGACTTTGCCCAGAACCGCCAGCGCTTCCTAGCCGAGCAGGGCTACAGCTACGAGATCCTGGACGCGCACGCGCTCTAAGACTTCACAGACGACACCCAAGCGTCGTACAGGGCATTCTCAGGAAACTCCCTGAAACTAAAGCCATGGAAAACGTAAAGGTACTTATCGTCGATGACGAACCAAACATCCGCGACCTCCTATCAACCAGCCTTCGATTTGCTGGTTTCAGCGTTCACGCCGTAGCTAACGGTGCCGACGCAGTTCACGCCGCCGAAAAGGGCGAGCCTGACATCATCCTGCTGGACGTGATGTTGCCAGACATGAATGGCTTTAGCGTGACCAAAAAACTTCGCTCAATGGGAATCAACGCCCCGGTCTTGTTCCTGACCGCTCGAGATGAAACTGAAGACAAGATCACCGGCCTAACCGTTGGTGGCGATGACTACATGACCAAGCCATTCAGCCTGGATGAGATCGTTGCCCGCATCAACGCAATTCTTCGTCGCACCAAAGCCGCCGAGGTCGAGGAATCGGTTTTGGAAGTTGGTGAAATCAAGATCAATCAAGATGCACACGATGTATTTGCCAACGGCACATTGGTAGAACTAAGCCCAACCGAATACAAGTTGCTTCGTTTCTTGATGTCGAACCCAAACCGCGTGCTTACCAAGGCGCAGATTCTTGACCACGTCTGGGAATATGATTTCAATGGCGAGATGGGAATTGTGGAGTCATACGTTTCATACCTACGTAAGAAGCTTGACCCACTAACCACTGAGCCACTGATTCAAACCAAGCGCGGTGTTGGCTACATGTATAAGTCAACAAAAAACGGCAAGTAGATCGGCAACTAATTGAATTCCAAACTGGGGCTCGCCTGGGAGCGCATTTCACTGCGCACCAAGCTGACTTCGCTCTCAGTTGCGATTATCGGTGTGCTGGTTTTGGTTTCAAGTCTTGGCACGATTGCGTTGCTGCGCACCTACCTGCAGGCAAACCTTGATGGGCAATTGACGTCAACAGCTGCCACGCTAAGTCACGAAGACCCAACACTGCTTGAAGACCGATTGGCAACCCACCAGTTGCAGTTGCCAAGCTTGCCTAGCGATTTCTACATTGCCTACCTTGACACCGATGGTTCGCTGCTAATTGGTTTGGTTTCATCGGCCAGCGGAAATTCAAATGATGTGCCGAACACCTCAAACTTTTCTTCAAACTACGTGTTGGCCACAAAGGGAATTCCTTTTGAGGTAAACGGCAAGGGTCAAATTTCTGACGACGCCGGAACCCGCGGTTGGCGAATGGTTGCCGTGCCGCTAACCGGCATGGATGGCTCACTGGTTGTGGCTCTTCCTACCGGAGCGAACAGCGCGCTGCTTGCACAATACGGATTGATCGGTGGCGGCTTTGGCGCGCTACTACTAATTCTTTCTGGGCTAAGTATTTGGTTGACCATCAACTCTGCACTCAAGCCGCTGAACGAAGTTGAACGAACTGCCGAGGCGGTTACCGAGGGCGATATTTCACAGCGATTGATTGAGCAAGATGGCGACACAGAAATTGCGCGACTCAACCGCTCGCTAAACACGATGCTTGATGGCATCGAGACCGCGATGCAAGATCGTTCAAAGACCCTTGACCAGATGCGCCGCTTTGTTTCGGATGCCAGCCACGAACTTCGCACTCCCCTGGTATCGGTGCGCGGTTATGCCGAGCTTTACCGAATGGGTGCGCTCAAGAAGCCGGAGCAAATTGGTGAGGCAATGGAGCGCATTGAGAGCGAGGCGGTTCGCATGACCGGCTTGGTTGAGAGCCTGCTGACCCTGACTCGCATGGATGAGGCAACAAAACTTGAGCTTAAGAAGACCAACCTGATTTCTCTGGCGGTTGATGCTGCCAAGGATGCGTCGGTTGCCGATGGCAAGCGCAAGATTGTGATTACCGATTTGAACGGCAACCCACTTAGCGAAGACGCCGTGATTGAAGCCAAGGTTGACGCCAACTCAATGCGTCAGGTGCTGACAAACTTGCTGGCTAACGCTTCGCGCTTTTCTCCCGTTGGTGCGCAAATAGAAATTGCTTTGGATAACAATGCCAAGGTTGATGGTCGCAGGTTCTTGATTCTTGAAGTTCGCGATCACGGTGAAGGAATTCCCGAGCAGCTTCGTGAAAAAGTTTTTGAACGCTTCTACCGCGTTGATAATTCACGAAACAGTGAGACTGGTGGATCTGGTCTTGGCCTAGCAATCGTGTCAACCATCGTGGCTCGTCACGGCGGCAGCATCATTGCCGCAGAGACTCCTGGCGGCGGCGCAACATTGCGCGTAGCAATACCTGCTTAGATTTTTCCACAGAATCGCCGGCATCACACTGCTGCCGTAAGCAAACACCGATGATGTCATCATGACTAATTTCAGCGTGGACAGTGAACAGGTAATGGCGGCAAACGTTGCCATTCAAAACACCATCAGCAGACTCACTCACGAGTCAGATACTTTGCATGCCCAATTGCAAAATCTGCAAAGCAGTTGGACTGGAATGGCAGCCAACAGTTTTCAAGAGCTTGCCTTGCGTTGGCGCGCAACCGCGGCACAGGTGGATAGCCAACTTGGTGAACTCGGCAATGCGCTCAGCATCGCCGCGGCACAGTACTCAGAAATCGAGTACGCGAACCAGCGACTGTTTCTGTAGTCGCGTCTAAACAAGTTAAAAGAAAACGGGCGGTTCCCGAAGGAACCACCCGCTCATAGTGGATCAGACTATAAGTTGTTTTCTTTGGACTAGAAGTCCATGCCGCCGCCCTGGTTAGCCGGAGCTGGAGCGTGAGCTTCAGGCTTCTCGGCAACTACGGCCTCGGTGGTTAGGAATAGACCTGCGATCGACGCAGCGTTCTGAAGAGCTGAACGAGTCACCTTTACAGGGTCGTTGATGCCTTCCTTCAGCATGTCTACGTACTCACCGGTTGCGGCGTTTAGACCGTGACCTGAAGGTAGACCTGCAACACGCTCTGCAACAACACCAGGCTCTAGACCCGCGTTTAGTGCGATCTGCTTTAGCGGAGCTGAGATTGCAACGCGAACGATGTTCGCACCAACAGCCTCATCACCGGTTAGTGAAAGCTTCTCGAATGCAGCCTTGCCAGCCTGAAGTAGTGCAACACCACCACCGGCAACGATGCCTTCTTCAACAGCAGCCTTTGCGTTACGCACTGCGTCTTCGATGCGGTGCTTGCGCTCCTTAAGCTCAACCTCGGTTGCTGCTCCGGCCTTGATAACTGCAACACCACCGGCTAACTTGGCTAGACGCTCCTGCAGCTTCTCGCGGTCGTAGTCGCTATCGGTGTTGTCAATCTCGCGACGGATCTGCTCAACGCGTCCTGCGATCATGTCGGCATCGCCGGCACCTTCAACGATTGTGGTTTCGTCCTTGGTGATAACAACCTTGCGTGCACGACCTAGAAGGTCAAGAGTGGTTGCATCAAGCTTCAGACCAACTTCTTCAGAAATTACCTGACCACCGGTCAAGATTGCGATGTCCTGAAGCATTGCCTTACGACGGTCACCAAAACCAGGAGCCTTAACGGCAACTGACTTGAAGATTCCGCGGATCTTGTTAACGATCAAGGTTGCAAGTGCTTCGCCATCAATGTCTTCGGCGATGATCAATAGCGGCTTGTTTGCCTGGATTACCTTGTCAACGATTGGCAGGATGTCCTTGATGTTTGAGATCTTTGAGTTAGCGATCAAAACGTAAGCGTCTTCAAGAACTGCTTCCTGACGCTCAGGGTCGGTAACCATGTATGCAGAAACATAACCCTTGTCGAAACGCATACCCTCGGTTAGCTCAAGCTCAATGCCAAAGGTGTTTGATTCTTCAACGGTTACAACACCCTCGCGGCCAACCTTGTCGATTGCCTCGGCGATTAGCTCACCGATCTGAGTGTCACCAGCAGAGATAGACGCGGTAGCAGCAATCTGCTCCTTGGTCTCAACTGGCTTTGCGTTTGCGTGAAGCTCTTCGATAACTGCCTTAACAGCCTTCTCGATTCCGCGCTTCAAAGTGATTGGGTCTGCACCGGCAGCAACGTTGCGAAGACCTTCGCGAACAAGTGCCTGTGCAAGAACGGTTGCGGTTGTGGTTCCGTCACCAGCAACGTCGTCGGTCTTCTTAGCTACTTCCTTAACCAGTTCGGCACCAATGCGCTCGAACGGATCGTCTAGCTCGATTTCCTTAGCGATCGAAACACCATCGTTTGTGATGGTTGGGGCGCCCCACTTCTTTTCAAGAACTACGTTGCGTCCACGTGGGCCAAGGGTTACCTTTACGGTGTCAGCAAGGATGTTTAGTCCGCGCTCTAGACCGCGGCGGGCCTCTTCATCAAAGTGAATGATTTTTGCCATTGGGGTTCAATCTCCTATTAGTTTTGGCACTCAAGCCTGTCGAGTGCTAATAGGTCTATTTTGGCACTCTCCCCCTTAGAGTGCAAATGAAAATCCCCCTGCCGCAATGGCAAGGGGATTTTCGAAACCTAAGTCGTAGCTTAGATAACGTGTACTGCGTCGGCCTGAGGACCCTTGTCGCCGTTCTTTACTTCGAACTCAACGCGCTGGTTTTCCTTCAGTTCCTTGTAGCCGTCTGACTGGATTGCTGAGAAGTGTACGAATACATCTGCTCCGCCATCCTGGGTAATGAATCCAAAACCCTTTTCAGCGTTGAACCACTTTACGGTTCCTTGTGCCATTGTTTACTCCTGTTGCTATGGGAACAACCCGAAAAATCCCCGGGTTGAGTCGCATAGAAAAGAGCTTGTGCTACGGATACTGCTACGACCAAGTTCAACACTAGCCCCTAGGGGGTACCCCAGCGCAAGCGTTTTCAAGGTATTGGCCAAGCAGTTATAGAACGGTTATAACCGCTTAATTGGTTGGAATTTTGTAATTCGAACCCAAAACCACCGTAATTGGACCGGCAAACTCCGGCGAAACCACCACTTCTGGGTTTCCGATCTTGGCTGCAATCTGCTCGGCATCGGCACGGAACAGGTCATCGGTGATGGTCACCACTGTGGTCTTGATCTTGATGCGATTCTTATTGGCGTCTACCAAGGTCGCGGTCTCGGTCACATTGAACCCGGCGGCCTGCAAAAGTTTGGCTGCGTCGCCGGCAAGATTCTTGTCGCCACCATCCAAAACCTGAACCGCAGGCTTTGCGCTGATGCTGGCCTCTGGTGATGAGTTGGAACTTGGCAAGTAGCCATCGAACACCGATGAGTTCTCGATGAACTTCAGTGAACCGTAACCACCACCGGCAACCAGCGCCGCGGCAACGAAGATTCGGATCCACTCAAGTACACGGTCTTTAGCAGTTCGGCGAGCGCGGTGACGACCACCGTGAACGGTTGCCGAATCGAACTCGTCGATTGGGAACTTTTTAGCCATGAATCCTGCTTACTTCTATTACGCGTATCTCTAATATTAGGTGAGCCTAGGAGGCCAGCATGAACTATCCGGTAAATAAAACTGACGAACAGTGGCGCGCTGAATTGAGCGAGTTTGAGTACCACGTGCTGCGCCAGGCTGGCACCGAGCGCGCATACACCGGCGAGCTTCTTGAAGAACACCGCGAGGGAATCTTTAGCTGCCGCGGCTGTGGCGCCGAGCTGTTCCGCAGCAACGCCAAGTTTGATTCGCACTGCGGCTGGCCAAGTTTCTACGAACCTAAAGAAGGCGATGCAGTTGAGCTAATCGAGGATCGCTCTCACGGCATGGTTCGCGTTGAGGTTCGCTGCAAGGCTTGTGGCTCACACTTGGGTCACGTCTTTGAAGATGCGCCGCAGACCCCTACCGGTGATCGCTATTGCATCAACAGCGTGAGCATCACCTTTACCGAGGCCAAGTAGTTGACTGCAACCTGGCACCAAATCGTTGAAGGCTACGTGCTAGAAGGTGGCGCAAAAGTTGCCAGCTCTGTGGTTTATGTCAACGACGGCGACCAGCACATTGTTATTGACCCGGGCCTGGTTGCATCGCAATCGCAAATCCTTGAGCCGCTCTCCCGCCTTGGCGTGAGGCCAGAACAAGTGACCGATGTAATCATCAGCCATCACCACCCAGACCACACCGTGAATGTTGGCTTGTTTGGCAAAGCGCGTGTGCACAGCGGAACCGCAATCTATTTTGGTGACCAATGGGACGACGCCCAGCCTGAGCGATCGATTTCTGCAAACGTGAGAATCATCGCAACACCGGGTCACCAACCAGAAGACATCAGCGTGCTTATTGAGGGTGAAGATTCAAACGGCAATTTCGGACTTGTGATTTACACCCACGAGTGGTGGATGGAGTCTGGCCCAGAAGTTGATCCCTACGCCGCCGACCCAAATCAGCTAGTAGCATCGCGCAAAAAGATTTTGGATCTCAAGCCGCTGAAGATTATTCCGGCGCATGGTCCGGCGTTTATAAATAAAAAAGCCTCCCCGTAGGGAGGCTTTTCCGTTTTAGCGAGCCGACCAGGGGACTCGAACCCCTAACCCTCGCATTACAAGTGCGATGCGCTACCAATTGCGCCAGGTCGGCCGATAGCCCTAGGGCTACCTGTTCTGAAGTCGTAAAACTTCAGAAGTTTTTATATTAGTTGACTGAAACGGTTTGTAGGAACTGAGCAAAGCGTGCCGGGCTAAAGAAGTCTGAGTTGACCTCAGTCTTGAATACCTGGTTGTTGATCATTACAAACGGGGTTCCCTCAACCTTGTACTGAGTGCCAGGAACGTTCTCGTTCAGAGCCTTAGTGGTGATGTCAGACATCCACGAGCCAAAGCGCTTCTCATCGATGCAAGACTTTATCTCTGCTTCGCTCAAGACTCCAGCCTGTTGTGCCGTGGCAAACAGTGCATTGTTGTCCGGACCTGCTGTGCCTTCGGCCGGCTGGTTCTTGAATAGCAATGAGTTGAACTTGAAGAATGAGTTTGGTGAGTATTCCGCTACGCAAACTGCTGCGTTAGCCGCGCGGCTTGAGTACTCGTTTGGTGAACCACGGCCATCCAAGAATGAGATTGGGTGGATTTCAACGGTTGCGGTTCCGGCCTTTACCCAGCTTTCAACCTGAGATGCGTTTGGCAATTCAAATGCCTGGCAAACCGGGCACTGGTAATCCAGATAAATCTGAATGTTTGGCACGCTGGCGCCAGCCTTGCCCGGAGCCGGGGTGTAGTCGGCGGTGAACGCCTCTAGGTTGGTACCAATCTTGATGCCGTTGTTATAGCTCATGTTCTTAGGAACTACGGTTTCCTTGTTCGCACCCGATACGACGGCGAATGCCACCAAAGCGATAACCGCAAGTACTGCCCCACCAACACCAAACTGAAGGGCTAGGCGCTTACGCTGCTCACCTTTTTTGTGCTGCTCACGCAGTTCCTTGGCCTTGGCTCGCGCTGCCTCGCGCTGTTCTGAACGATTGATCTTTTCGCGGGTCAAATCGGGGTCCTTACGTAGTTGTCACGATTGGGTGACATTGGGGAAGTTCTAGTTTAGACCAGCCCTGCAGGATGCCATAATGGCTGTACCCGGTAGCGCCGCTATCGGGGTTCTATTCACAACGGATCGTCCGGCACGTACCTGCCGGTGAAGGAAATATCATGGCATCAGTGCAATTTAAAGCAGCCACCCGCCTATACCCAGGCGGAACCAGAGCTGCAGTAGACAAAATCAACCTCGACATCAAAGATGGCGAATTCCTAGTGCTCGTTGGCCCATCGGGTTGCGGTAAGTCAACTACCCTGCGTATGTTGGCCGGCCTAGAAGAAGTAAACGACGGAAAAATCTTTATCGGTGACCGCGACGTTACCGACATTCCGCCAAAGGACCGCGACATCGCGATGGTTTTCCAGAACTACGCGCTTTACCCGCACATGACCGTGGCCGAGAACATGGGCTTTGCACTAAAGATCGCTGGCGTTAGCAAGGAAGAGCGTGCAGAGCGCGTTCTTGAGGCAGCCAAACTTCTTGACCTAGAGCCTTACCTGTCTCGCAAGCCAAAGGCACTTTCTGGTGGTCAGCGTCAGCGCGTGGCCATGGGTCGTGCGATTGTTCGTAAGCCTCAGGTTTTCTTGATGGACGAGCCACTTTCAAACTTGGACGCCAAGCTACGCGTTCAGACTCGTACTCAGATTGCTTCGCTACAGCGTCGTCTTGGCGTAACCACCGTTTACGTAACTCACGACCAGGTTGAAGCTATGACCATGGGTGACCGCGTTGCAGTTCTAAAGGATGGTCTGCTTCAGCAGGTTGCCACCCCTCGCGAACTTTACGAAAAGCCAGCAAACGTCTTCGTTGCAGGTTTCATTGGCTCACCTGCCATGAACTTGCTACAGCTTGAGATCGTTGACGGTGGAGTTCAGTTTGGCAACACCGTTCTTCCAATCGAGAAGAAGTTCCTTTCAAAGACCAAGGCGAAGAGCGTTACCGTTGGTATCCGTCCTGAGAACTTGACCGTCACCAAGAAGGAAGGCATCGAGGTTGATGTTGACGTTATCGAAGAGCTAGGTGCAGACGGTTACCTTTACGGAACCAGCCACCTAAACGGCGGTAACCAGGACATCGTTTCTCGTGTAGACGGTCGCAACCACCCAATGAAGGGCGACAAGATCTTCCTAAAGGCTGACGGTGGAATTGTTCACCTGTTCGAC
Organism: Microbacteriaceae bacterium; assembly: GCA_947454285.1. Classification (GTDB taxonomy): domain Bacteria; phylum Actinomycetota; class Actinomycetes; order Actinomycetales; family Microbacteriaceae; genus Rhodoluna. The sequence goes on from CANGJO010000014.1 coordinate 9,428, forward strand.
GTAGAGTCGGGCGAACGCCTTAACTAGTGAACTCACTAGACATCACGGCTGCCACGGTTGATCCAGCTCTGCTGGATCTTCCGTGGCATTTGCCTTTAGAAGAGTGGCCTGCCGAAAACATCGCAGCGCTACCAAAAGGCCTTAGTCGCCACACAGTTAGATTCGCGCACCTGAGCGATCACGTAATCGCCATCAAGGAAACTCTTCCCGAGTTGGCCAAGCGCGAATACGACATGCTTAAAAACTTGATCAAACTAGACGTGCCTTGCGTTGAACCGTTTGCGATCATCAACAATCGTCAAAACACCGATGGCGAGCCGCTGCTATCGGTGTTGATTACCAGACACCTTAAGTTTTCACTTCCCTACCGTGCGATGTGGTCACAGGGATTGCGCCCAGATACCGCAAAGCGATTGGTCGACGCGCTGGCACTGCTTTTGGTGCGCCTACACATTGCCGGATTCTTTTGGGGCGATGTTTCACTTTCAAACACTTTGTTCCGTCGCGATGCCGGTGCGTTTGCCGCCTACCTAGTTGATGCCGAGACCGGACACCTTTACGACAGCGGACTTTCAAACGGTCAGCGCGAAAATGATTTGGAAATCGCGCGAGTAAACATTGCCGGTGAACTGATGGATCTAATTGCCAGTGGTCACGCCACTGCCGGAGTTGATGCGGTTGCAACCAGCGAGCGCATCGTGGCAAAGTATCGCGAGCTTTGGACTGAGCTGACCGGAGCCGAGACCTTTGAGGCCAAGGACCGCTGGAAGATTAATCGCCGCGTTGCCAGGTTGAACGAACTTGGTTTCGACATTGAAGAGTTGGCCATCAAGGCAGATGCCTTAGGCATGACGGTGAAGATTCAACCAAAGGTGGTTGATGCAGGTCACCACGCTCGCCGATTGATTCGCTTGACCGGATTGGATGTTGAAGAGAATCAGGCCCGCCGCCTGCTGAACGATCTTGACCAGTACCGCCGCGATAATCCGCGCCCGGGTGCCGACGAAGAAGTCTTGGCCCACGAATGGTTGAGCCGCTGTTTTGAACCGGTGGTAACTTCCATACCTCGTGAAATGTCAGGTCGTCTTGAACCGGCCGAGGTTTACCACCAGGTGCTTGAACACCGATGGTACATGTCGGAAGAGCAGGGTCACGATGTGCCGGTCAATGAGGCAGTGACCGATTACATCAACAATGTTTTGGCCAATCGTCGCGAAGAGGCGACCTATCTTTCACCACCAACTGAACTGATTACGCTGCCAAACGCAATCCCATCTGGCACCATCGTGGTTGCCGAAGATGACGATGAGGTTGACTGGCGCGACCTGGTTTGAAGCTGTTTAAATAAAAAAATCCCGATCATCACTGATCGGGATTTTTCTTTTGAATTACTTCTTGACTACTCCGGCAAGCACCTGGTGTAGGTTCTTTGCCTCTTCGTCGTTGACTGAAACTACTAGTCGACCGCCACCTTCAAGTGGCACTCGAAGAATAATCAGACCGCGTGGCTCGCGCTCGGCTTCCATTGGTCCATCGCCGGTACGTGGCTTCATTGCTGCCATTGAGAAACTCCTTGAATTGCTGGCTAATTAGCCGGAATTTCTATTATCCCACGGATAACCAGGCCCTGAGTGCCTTCTCGCAAGCGTAAATCTGGTTAACTGGCACGGCTTCGTCGTCGGCATGGGCCTTACTAGGGTCACCAGGGCCAAAATTCACCGCTGGGATGCCCAGGGCGCTAAATCGGGCAACATCGGTCCAGCCATACTTTGGGCGGGCCTGGGTCTGAGTGGCGGCCACGAAGGCCTTGGCCTCGGCTCGGTCTAATCCCGGGCGGGCGCCCTCGGCGGTATCCACCACGGTCAAATCCATGCCCGCGAAAACCTCACGCAGGTGCTTTTCGGCATCGGCTGCCGACTTGCTTGGAGCGAATCGGTAGTTCACCGTGATCACGCATTCATCAGGAATCACGTTGGTAGCGATTCCACCACCGATAATTACCGCGTTCAAACTTTCGCGATAAACCAAACCATCAACATCGATCTCTGCCGGTTGATAATCGGCCAAAATTTCCAGGGCCTTAGCGGCACCGTGTATGGCATTCTTGCCCATCCAGGGTCTGGCCGAGTGCGCCTTAACGCCACTGAAGGTTAGGTCAACTCTCATGGTGCCGTTGCAACCACCTTCAACCTGCGCCGAGGTTGGTTCGCACAAAACCGCGAAAGAAGCCTCAAGCAGTTCCGGGCGATTGCGAGCCAAACGACCAAGACCATTCTTGGTTGCCTCAACTTCTTCGTGATCGTAGAAAATCCAGGTGACATCGCTGGTTGGTTCGGCAAGAGTTGCCGCCAGCTTTAGCTGAACCGCTACCCCGGCCTTCATATCTACGGTTCCGCGTCCATACAAAACTTGCTCGCGTTCCATCGAGAGCATTTGCACCGGAAGATTGTTGGCCACGGGCACGGTATCGATGTGTCCGGCAATCACCACACGGTTCGCGCGACCCAAGTTCGTGCGGGCCACGATTGCGTCGCCGTCACGAATTACCTCAAGGTGCGAATACTGCTTTAGGGCTGCCTCAATGGCGTCGGCCAACTGCTTTTCGTTGCCCGAAACAGATTCGATATCACAGATATCGCGAGTAAGTTCTACAACGTCTGCTTCAAGGTTTAGAGGTGCTGTGGCCATAAAACGAGCCTAACTTGTAACCTTGTTTCCATGACGTTTTTAGAGAGCAATGCCTGGGGCCACGGCCTCGCCACCATCGCAGCAGACGGCACCGTTTTGGATGTGCTATTTCCAAACCCTCAGCTGGGTGATGCTCCAAAGACTGACGCACTGTGGGTTGTGCCTAAGGAACTTGATGCCATGGTGGGCACCGATGAACGCCGCCGCGTAAGCACCCAGGTTGTGCGCACCGAGGTCAACTTGGCCGAGCCAGTTAACTCAACCGCAGATGCCTACCTGCGCCTGCACCTGTTGTCACTTCTTTTAGTAAAGCCAAACAGCATCAATCTTGAAGGTCTAATTCCAAACCTTCCGATCGTGGCATTCACCAATGTTGGCCCGGTTGCCATTGACGATCTTGACGAGCTTCGCCCGTCACTTACCCGTGCCGGAATTAGCGTTTACGCAATCGACAAGTTCCCTCGCCTAGTTGACTACGTGACTCCAAAGAAGGTTCGCATTGCCGACGCATCGCGCGTTCGTTTGGGTGCTCACCTTTCACCGGGCACCACAATCATGCACGAGGGTTTCGTGAACTTTAATGCCGGAACACTTGGCACCTCAATGGTTGAGGGCCGAATCTCGCAGGGTGTTGTAGTTGGCGATGGCGCCGACATCGGCGGTGGCGCATCAATCATGGGCACGTTGTCTGGTGGCGGAAAGCAGCGCGTTGAAATTGGTGCACGTGCACTTTTGGGTGCAAACTCCGGTGTTGGAATTTCTATTGGCGATGACTCAGTTGTTGAAGCTGGCCTTTACGTGACCGCGGGAACCAAGGTGACCATCATCGATGGTGACGGCGAACGCACCGCTAAGGCTGCCGAGCTATCTGGTGTGGCGAATCTTTTGTTCCGCCGCAACTCAGTCACCGGTCGCGTTGAGGTTTTGCCACGCAAGGGCGATGGAATCGTGCTGAACAGCATGCTGCACGGTTAGTCTAAAAACTTTATTTTCTTAGCTCTCATAATTTGTTGAATGCGAGCAATTGAAGATTTGCCCATGCCGTGAAGCGCGGCAAGTTCGTTGAGTGAAATCTTTCTAAGATCAGAAACTTTATAAAGCCTTGCTTCAACCAAGGCCTTACGGGCAGGTGCGGTTAGGCCAATCCGATACCACTCGTCATCGAGTTCCTGAGGTTTGTGCGACATGGTTTTTCGCCGGCACTAACCGGTTACCGAATCCCAACCTTTTTCTGGCAGCGGGCTTGCGCCAAGCATCACCGGCGCCGCGCCCTTTGGCAAAACCACGCCAATGGCTTTGAATGCACGAGGAAGCATTGCATTGCTTGGGAAGGTTGCCAGTAGCGAGTGATCCTCGCCGCCACCAATCACCCAGTCGGCAGCGTTGGCGTTAATCGCGCGAGCTGCTTCTTCGATGACCGCTTCAAACCCCTGCAGCATAAGTGGATCAATTTGAATTGTCACGCTTGAAGCCTTGGCAATTCGTGCCGCATCTTTTGCAAGGCCATCGGAAAGATCAAGCATTGAAGTTGCGCCGGCAACTGCCGCCTCAACTCCAGCATTGATTGGTGGCTGGGGTCTGCGCTGCACATTCACCCAGTCGTCGTAGGCCGCGATTGCATCGGTGTTTGCACTTTGAAGTAAGGCAAGGCCCGCGGCTGCACGACCAAGAGTTCCGGCAACTGCAACGACGTCGCCAACCTGAGCACCTGAACGCAAGACCGGTTCGCGTCCCTCGAGTGAACCGTGAGCGGCAACAGAGATCATGACCTGATCGCTAGCGGCCAGGTCGCCACCTACTACTCCGCAACCCGGAGCAAGTTGAGTGCAGGCATCGCGCAAGCCATCGGCAAATGCCTCTAGCCAAGAAACTTGAGTGTGACCTGGTGCAGTTACTGCAACCACTAGCGAGGTTGGTACTGCGCCCATTGCGGCAACGTCGGCGATGTTGCTGGCCACTGCTTTCCAACCAAGGTCGTAACCGGTGGACCAATCAAGTTTGAAATCGTGGTCTTCGACCAGGGTGTCTGTGGTGACGACGAATCGGCCATCGGGTGCTGAGATTACGGCCGAGTCATCTCCCGGGCCAACGAGTGCGTGCTCAGAAACGTTTAGACGCGCAATCGTGCGCTTCAGGCTTTCGTTCTCGCCAAGAGAGCTGATGGTTTCTGCAATGGACACATAACAAAGGTAGCCTGTTGGAGATGAAGATTTTTGAGTCCCGCCGAATTTTGCGAACCGGCGCCCTGGCAGTTGCCGCCACATTGCTTGCCCTTGGGCTTAGCGGCTGCACCGCAACCGTAAATTTGGAAACCGCACCCCTTGCCAACGACCCAGCCTGTGCTGAGGTCACCGTTCGCCTGCCAGATGTGATTGGCGATCAAACCAAGCGCACAACAAACGCACAAGCAACCGGCGCCTGGGGAAACCCAAGCACTGTGATTTTGCGTTGCGGTATTGAGCCGGTCACCGTGAGCAGTTTGCCTTGCGTTACTGCAAGCGGAATTGACTGGGTGGTTGACGACAGCAAATCACCTAGCTACCGATTTATTACTTTTGGTCGCAGCCCGGCAACAGAGGTAATCGTGGATTCAAAATCTGTGGCCGGTGTTACCGCGCTGGATGCAATGGCCGAAGCCGTGAAGCGAATTCCGGCAACCAAAACCTGCAAGTAGTTTTATTTCTTCTGCGCCTACTTCTGGAGAGCCAGCTGAATTAGTTGGTCGATCAGGTCTGGATATTCAATGCCCGATGCCTGCCAGAGTGATGGAAACATCGATAGCGGTGTAAAGCCCGGCATGGTGTTGATTTCGTTGATCAAGAATCCGTCTTTAGTTAAGAAAAAGTCTGCGCGAGCAAGACCTTCGCAACCAAGTGCATCGAATGCCTTTGCAGCAAGTTTCTGCATTTCTTGTAATTCGGAATCGGTGATCTTGGCCGGAATTACCAGCTGAACAGAATCCTCATCTTGGTACTTGGCATCAAAGTCGTAGAAGTCACGACCGGTCACGATGATTTCGCCGGCAACAGAAACACGAGGAGCGGCACCGTTGCGCCCCTGCAGAACTGCAACCTCGACCTCGCGGCCATCGATGCCACATTCCACAACCAACTTGTTGTCCTCCTGAAAGGCAACAGCAACCGCGGCAGAAAAATCGGCAATCGCCTTGACCTTACTAACGCCCTTCGATGAACCGGCGCGAGCAGGCTTTACAAAATATGGAACGCTGCCCAACTCTTGCACTGCTTCGAGTGCCGATGCTGGGTCACGCAACCAATCGGCCTGGTGAATTACAACGTGCGGTGTTGCCGGCACGCCGGCTGCCAGGAATGCATCTTTGGAAAGTTCTTTGTCCATGCCGCGTTCGCTGGCTAGTACGCCATTGCCAACATAGGCAACACCAATCGCCTCTAGCTCGCGCTGAAGCGTGCCGTCTTCGCCGTATGGGCCGTGCAGAACCGGGAACACAACATCAATCACGCCAAGTGAAGTGCGAACGCCTGCGGCATCGGTTGCAAAAAGTTCGCGCGAAGCATCGAATTCAACCTTGGTGCCATTTGGTTCAACGGTTGCCAGGTTGCCCTTGCGCAGTGCCCACTTTGCGGCATCGTCTTCGGCAGCGATCCACTGGCCACTGTTGGTGATGCCAACCGGAATCAAGTTGTACTTGTTGCGATCAATCGCTCCCATCACACCCGCGGCGGTAGCACAAGATATTTCGTGTTCAGATGAAGGCCCGCCAAAAAGCAGTGCAATGTTTAGCTTTGCCATTGAATTATGTTTTCGCTGCTACTCGTCTACCGGACCATCGGCGGCGTGAGTCAGATGCGGAGCAATGTCGCGCGGGTTCATCTTGCCTTCGAGCACCAACTGAACCTGCTCAACGATTGGCATTGAAACGTGCTTGGCCTTAGCCAGCTGAAGAATTGGAGCCACCGATGAAAGACCCTCGGCGGTCTGTGCCATGCGACGCTGAACTTCGCGCAG
>CANGJO010000015.1 GCA_947454285.1 Microbacteriaceae bacterium
CATTAACAGCGTTCTATAGCGCTGGGGCCCTTTTGGGACTTGTTTCGAACTGGTAAAGATTGGCTGATTTGCCCATATTTGGGAGACGGCTGAACTAGGCTCAATCTGTAAATCCCCGATAGGAGAACAATGGCTATTTCAAAACTTGCCGGCTTCGCAATGCTGGCTACTGTGAGCGTATTCGCTCTAACCGGTTGTGCAGCAAGCGCGCCGGCTGACAAGGAAGACGGCAAGCCTGCTGTTATCGCCGTAGATGACGCTGCTGCAACTCTTTTGCCAGCAGAGTTCAAGGACGGCATCAGCGTTGCGTCTGACATCCCATACGCACCAATGGAACTTTTCGACGACGAAGACCAGCCAACCGGTTTTGACTATGACCTTTCACAGGCAATTGGTGCAAAGCTTGGCGTAAAGATGAGCTTCGAAGACCAGGACTGGGACGGAATCATTCCTTCACTTCAGTCAGGCACCCACGACATCATCATGTCTGGTATGAACGACACCGCAGAACGCCAGAAGGTGCTTGACTTCGTTGATTACTTCAGCGCAGGTTTCGCAGTGGTAGTTCCTGCAGGCAACCCAGAGAAGATCATGAAGTTTGCTGACCTGTGTGGCAAGACCGTTGCTATTCAGACAGCAACCGCTCAGATCGACCTTGTAAACGCAGTAAACCCAAGCTGTGCAAAGAAGATTCAGGTTCTAGAGTTCCCAACTGATGGTGACGCTCAGAATGCTATCCGTGCTGGCAAGGCTGTTGCTGGCGTAAACGACGGCCAGGTTGCCGCATACACCGCCCAGACCGCTGGTGAAGGAAAGTACTTTGAAGTTGTAGTTCCAACCGACGCTCCAGAGGGCTACACCTCAGTGCCAACCGGTATTGGAGTGCTAAAGAAGAACACTGGCCTTACCGCTGCAATTCAGGCAGCTGTTAAGTCATTGGTTGCAGATGGAACCTACGCAAAGCTTCTAGCTAAGTGGAACCTTTCTGCCTTTGCTGTAACTGACGTCACAATCAACGGCAAGTAATTAGTAATTGATTTTCGGGGGCAGGCTAAGGCTTGCCCCCGATTTCATTTATATCTGAAAGAATTGAAACATGTCTGCAAAGCTGCAAATCGTTGAGGTAGAAACCGCCGCCGATGCAGAAGAGATGGCTAATTTTTTTAAGACCATCTGGACCGATGGAGCTGAAGTTGTGCCGTTTGATCTGGTACTCGCTGTTGTTCATGTCGGTGGATACGCCGCAATTGCCAAGCAAGACAACAAAGTGGTTGGAGCATCATTCGGCTTTCTCGGTGAGTATGCAGCCCACCAGGTGCTGCACTCACACGTAACTGCTGCATCGGTTCCAGGCGTTGGTTTTCAGCTAAAGCAACATCAGTTTGCTTGGGCACAAGAGCGGGAAATCGCTGGAATCACCTGGACCTTTGATCCACTGGTTCGCCGCAACTGTGTGTTCAATTTTGAAAAACTTGGCGCAATAGCGGTTGAGTATCTACCAAATTTTTATGGCACCATGACCGATGCCATTAACGCGGGCGATGATTCAGACCGCCTATTTGCATACTGGCCGGTGCAGGAATCGCTTTCCGACCAAGTCACTGCTACAAAGTCCGTTGCTCTGCAAAATGATGCTGGGTCACCGGTAAGTCAAGGTTTCGACGACACAAAAGCCTTCTGGGTAGAGCTACCTGAAGACATTGAGGCATTGCGAAAGAGTGATCTTGACCTGGCCCGAAAGTGGCGCAAGGCGGTGCGTGAAGTCCTGAAGCCAGCGCTTGACGATGGGTGGTTCATCAGCGCGGTAAATCAGGATCGAACCGCAATATTGGTTGAGCCACCAACCTCAGACTACGAATTTTCAGAAGACTAAAGCGAAGAAAACAGGAAGCTAAATGAAACTAGAAGCAGTTGAACTAATTCGTCTAAACGTGCCACTGAAGTCGGCGTTTAGAACATCGTTTAGTTCGGTAAACATGCACGAAGTGGTTTGGGTGCACGCCATCACCGATCAGGGTGAGGGTTGGGCCGAATGTGGTGCCAACGACCGCCCAGACTATTCAAGTGAATACCACACAGGTGCAATGGCCGTGCTGCGCGAATTCATTTTGCCTGACCTGTTCAAGCTTGGGAATGACTTAACCGCCGAGGCAGTGGCACCAACCCTGCACTGGATCAAGCAGCACCGCATGGCCAAGGCGGCAATTGAGACCGCGCTGCTTGACGCCCAACTTCGCGCAGCCAACAAATCATTCGCTAGTTACTTTGGTTCAACCAGAGACAAGGTGCCGGCCGGTGTATCGGTTGGAATTATGGACTCACTGCCCGAACTTATGGGCTATGTAGAGGGTTACCTAAACGAGGGCTACGTGCGAATCAAGCTAAAGATTGAACCGGGTTGGGATTACGAACCAGTCAAGCTTGTGCGTGAAACTTACGGACCAGACCTGCTACTGCAGGTAGATGCCAACACCGCATACACTCGCGAAGACTTTGATTTGTTGAAGCGTCTGGATGAGTTCAACTTGCTTTTGATTGAACAGCCAATTTTTGAGGAAGACTTACTTGGTCACGCCAAGCTTGCTGACTACATTGAGACACCGGTGTGTTTGGACGAGACAATTATTTCTGCCGATATCGCTCGCGACGCAATTGAGATTGGTGCTGCAGAAATCATCAACATCAAGCCATCGCGTGTTGGTGGCTACATTGAGTCGGTAAAGATTCACGATATTGCCGTGGCCAATAACATTCCCGTTTGGTGTGGTGGCATGCTCGAGACCGGAATCGGACGTGCTGCAAACCTTGCGCTAGCCGCTATGCCGGGCTTCACCTTGCCGGGTGACACTTCTGCTTCATCGCGCTACTTTGAGACCGATCTCACCGAGCCGTTCGTTCTAGTTGATGGTCACATCAATGTGCCAACCGGTCCTGGTATTGGTGTTGATCCGATTCCTGAAATCATCGAACGTTTTGCGGTTTCCCGCGAATGGATTAAGAACCCGTACTAGGTTTTAAGAAATGCCGCGCTCGGCAAAGTAGCAAGCCGGGCAAAGGGATTCGTAGGTGACGTGTACGCCATCAATTGCCACTTGATCGCCATCAAAGACAAAGCGACCATCGATTTTTCGAGCGTTGAACAGGGCTTTGCGGCCACAGCGACAAATGGTCTTTAGTTCTTCAAGGCTGTGCGCTATTTCTAGTAGGCGCAGGCTGCCCGGAAACCCATTTGTAAGAAAGTCGGTGCGAATACCGTAGGCCAGCACTGGAATATCGTCTATCACCGCAATCTCAAGTGCCTGGTCAACCTGAGCCCGAGTCAGAAACTGTGCTTCGTCAATCAACAAACAGGCGATTTTCTTGCCGGTTTGACTCTTGAACTCGGCCACGCGATTGGCGAACTCCTTGCGCAGATCAAGTTCAGGGGTAACTAGGAAATCCACCTCGCGGTCAACGCCTAGGCGGCTGATGATTGCTTTCTCACCCTTGATGTCTATAGCCGGCTTGGCTAGCAATACGTGCTGGTCGCGCTCTTCATAGTTGTGAGCAGCCTGAAGCAGGGCAGTGCTTTTGCCGCTGTTCATGGCGCCGTGACGGAAGTAGAGCTTGCTCAAGGCTAACTAGCCTTCGTAGCTGCGGAACGCGATAACCGCGTTGTGGCCACCAAAACCGAATGAGGTGCTGATCGCCAGGATTGGACCCTCAGGAAGTGCGCGAGGTGACGTGACCACGTCAAGTGGAATAGCTGGGTCCTGGTTTTCGAGATTGATGGTTGGTGGGGCAGTGCGCTCGGCAAGAGCCAGTACGGTGAAGATTGCCTCAATTGCACCCGCGCCACCAAGAAGGTGACCGGTCGAAGACTTGGTGGCGGAAACGGCGATCTTGCCCAGGTGATCCCCGAATACGCGCAACAGGGCGGTGTACTCGGCAATGTCGCCAACCGGGGTAGAGGTTGCGTGTGCATTGATGTGCACAACGTCTTCAGGCTTTGCATTTGCCTGCTTTAGAGCCGCAACAACCGCACGTGCCGCACCGGTGCCCTCAGGGTCTGGAGCGGTGATGTGGTGAGCGTCAGAGGTTACTGAACCACCCACTAGTTCTGCATAAATCCTTGCGCCACGAGCCTTGGCGTGAGCCTCAGTCTCAAGGACCAAAGCACCGGCACCTTCACCCATTACGAAACCATCGCGGTTTACGTCGTAAGGGCGTGATGCTCCAGCTGGATTGTCGTTGCGCTTTGAAAGTGCGTGCATTGCTGCAAAGGCGGCTAACGGAAGCGGGTGAATACCTGCTTCACAGCCACCGGCAACCACAACGTCGATCTCGCCAGACTGAAGGCGGGCAATGGCGTTAGCCACAGCCTCTGTGCTTGATGCACAAGCTGAAACTGCGGTACGAACTCCACCGCGAGCCGCGATGGCCATGCCAATTGCCGCTGCTGGCCCGTTTGGCATCAACATTGGAATGGTCATTGGAAGTACGCGACGAGGACCCTTTTCCTTGAGTGCGTCATATGCATCAAGCAGGGTCCACACGCCACCGATACCGGTTGCGTATTCAACTGCGAGGCGCTCGGGCGCAACGTCAGGCGTACCTGCGTCTGCCCAAGCCTCTCGAGCTGCGATTAGTGCAAATTGACTTGAAGGGTCAAGGCGCTTGATCTCCTGTGGAGAAAGCACCTCGGCGGCGTTTACCTTGGCCTGGCCAGCGAAAGTAACTGGAAGCTCGTACTGAGCAACCCATTCCTTATCGATAGTCGAGATACCCGACTCTCCGGCTAGCAGGGCCTTCCAGGTTGAACGCGCGTCACCACCGAGTGGGGTAGTAGCGCCCACACCGGTGACAACAATCTTCATAGTCAATTTGGATAAACCTTAAATTACTGAGCGTTGGAGATGAAGTTAACTGCGTCACCAACGGTAACTAGGTTCTTAACTTCTTCGTCTGGAATCTTTACGCCGAACTTGTCTTCTGCGTTTACAACGATGGTCATCATTGAGATTGAGTCGATGTCTAGGTCGTCAGTGAATGACTTGTCTAGCTGAACTGCTTCTGCTGCAATGCCGGTCTCGTCGTTGACGATCTCTGCTAGGCCTGCAAGTACTTCGCTCTGTGAAAGTGCCATTGGGTTTCTCCTTAGGGGTTATTTGACCGAGGTTAAGTTTACGGTAGGACTACTACTTGGGCGCCGAAGGCAAGGCCGGCTCCGAAGCCGATTTCTAGGGCCAATCCGCCCGATTTGACCTCGCCTGACTCCAAAAGTGCGTGCATTGCCAGCGGAATTGAGGCCGCCGAAGTGTTGCCGGTGTGCACGATGTCACGGGCCACCACCACGTTCTCTGGAACCTCTAGCTGCTTGGCCAATTCGTCGATAATTCGAATGTTTGCCTGGTGGGTCACGATTGCGGCGAGGTCTTCGGCCTTCACGCCAGCGACCTCAAGTGCCTGACGAGCAACCTTAACCATTTCCCAAACGGCCCACTTGAACACGGTCAGACCCTCTTGGCGCAAGGTTGGCCACTTGTGAGTGCCATCGCGAAGCTCCAATAGTGAAGCGTCCATACCAACGGCCGCCCACTGCGAGCCGTCTGAACCCCACACCGATGGGCTGATGCCCGGAGTATCGGAAGGTCCCACGATTGCAGCACCGGCTCCATCACCCAACAGGAATGAAATGGTGCGATCGGTTGGGTCAATGAAGTCAGAGAGCTTCTCGCCACCAACTACCAACACGTACTTGGCAACGCCAGAGCGAACTAGGGCGTCGGCCTGCGCGATTCCGTAGCAGTAACCTGCACAGGCGGCAGAAATGTCATAGGCCGGTGCTGGGTTGGCACCAATCTTGTCGGCAAGCAGGGTAGCCGCCGATGGGGTCTGATACGGGTGAGTGATGGTTGAAAAAATCACCGCACCGATATCGCTTGGCTGGATGCCGGCCTTCTTAATGGCTTCGTTAGACGCGCTTACTGCCATGTCCATCAGGCTCAAATCTTTGCTCGCACGACGGCGAGTGATGATTCCGGTGCGCTGGCGAATCCATTCGTCGCTTGAATCAATAGGACCGGCAATGTCATCGTTGGTGACGGTTAGGTCACCGCGGGCAGCACCCAGAGAATAAATGCGCGAGTACTTGACGGTTTCGTACTGGTTAAGGGTTGGCTGCGACATCGGTCCTCTTCTTCTTCAAATACAAATTTACCGGCGAAAATCTAGCCGTGGTTGTTGATTAGTGACAAAGCCGCTTCCAAATTTTCTGGGGTCTTAACAGCAACGGATTCAATTCCAGGCATTGCTCGCTTGGCCAGTCCAACCAGAGTTCCAGCCGGTGCCAACTCAATGATTCCGGTTACGCCAGCCTTGACCATTGACTCCATGCATAGATCCCAGCGAACAGGGCTAGAAACCTGGTTTACCAACAGCTCAACGAATTCCGAACCCGATGAAATCTTGCGTCCACCGTTGTTGCTCCACAGAGCAATTGCCGGATCTGCAATCTGAATGGTCTTTGAGTAATCGCGCAGTGTTTCTACCGCTGGCTTCATAAAGCGAGTGTGGAATGCTCCGGCAACCTGAAGTGGAATAACGCGAGTGCCGGCAACCGGGTTGGCCTGCAGTTCGCCAATTGCCGCAGCAGTTCCGGCTGCAACGATTTGGCCAGAGCCGTTGTAGTTTGCTGGCTCAAGTTCAAGAGATGCAAGCTTTGCTTCAACCTCTGCTTGGTCGCCACCCAGAACTGCAGCCATGCTGGTAACTTCTAGCGCCGCTGCCTTGGCCATTGCCTGTCCGCGTTCGTTCACAAACTTGATTCCGGTTTCGGCATCGAATACTCCGGCAACAACAGCGGCGGTGATTTCACCAACAGAGTGGCCCGATACTCCGGCGATTCCGGCATCGGCGGCTGACTTGCCATCTAGCATCGCGGCCAGGGTTGCCACACCTGCAGCGACGATGAGCGGCTGCGCGATGGCGGTGTCGCGAATGGTGTCGGCATCGCTAATGGTTCCGTGAGTTACCAAGTCAATACCAGATGCTTCTTGCATCGCAAGCAGCGAGCTCTTGAAAATAGGTAGTTCCAACCAAGGAGTTAGAAAACCAGGAGCCTGAGATCCTTGACCAGGGCAAACAACAACGATCATCTTTTCTACTTTCGCTTTTTGATTTCGGTTTCGCTCATCGAACCAAGCACCATGGCAACCTGAAGCACGAACGCCTCACGTGAACCCGTGGCATCCCAGCCAATGATTTCTGAAATTCGTTTTAGTCGGTAACGCACCGTGTTTGGGTGCACAAAAAGTTCGCGTGCAGTCGATTCCAGCGACCTACCGGTATCCAAATAGGTCGAAAGAGTCTCTAGAAGTTCAGGGGAGTTGTTGGCAAGTGGACGATAAATGTTTTCGACCAGCGTCTGCTTTGCAAGCATGTCTCCGGCAAGAGACCTCTCTGCAAGAAGGTCTTCCGCATTTACCGGTCTAGATGCTTTCTGCCAGGTTTTAACAACGGCAAACCCGGCAAGCGCGGCTTTGGCAGATCTGTGTGCCTCGGCAACCGATGGCATCTCTGGGCCAAGCACCATTGGACCTGCGCCAAAGAATGCGTCTAGCTGCTCAGAAATTTTCATGAATGATGCAGGTTCGGCCTCGGTGACGTTCTCAACTTCAATTCGTCCAATCACCACAATTAGGCGATTGCCATGTACACCAATCAGAACATCCGCATTATTTTTTCTGGCAATGCGGCGTAGTCCATCTTGATCAACCGGTTCCGCTGCAACACCGATAAGTGCTGCGACACTTCCACCGGCACGCCAACCCAACGCGGCAATTCTTGAAGCAAGTTCTTCTTCGTGTTCGCCACTCAAAATGGAGTCAACAACCAGCGCTTCAAGTCGTGCATCCCAAAGCCCACGAGCTTCGGCGGCGCGGGCGTATACGTCGGCAGCAGAAAATGCAATTTCGCGAGAGTAAAGAAGAACTGCTTCACGCAATGATTCGTCTTCTTGAACCACGCGATCTTCAACTACTTGCACAACAACTCGAATGAGTTGCAGGGTTTCTTGAAGTGAAATGGAACGAAGCAATTCGCGAGGTGCAACGCCAAAAACATCGGCGGCAACCCATGGTTGCGACTTTGGATCTTTGTACCAAGAAACAAAAGAGGTAATACCTGCTTGAGCGACTAGCCCAACCGATGAACGGCGCGATGCCGGCATTGATCGGTACCACGGCAAAAGCTCGTCAAGACGCTTAAGCGTTGTGGTTGCAAGTTCGCCCGATATTGACTTCAGCCAATCAAGGGTTGCTTGTTTAGTTCTCGCCACCGGTTGATCCAGAAGTGCCTGCATTTACATCGTGCAAACGGTACTTGTCGATTGCTTGCTGAGGAACGCTTGGGTCTATCTCGCCACGCTCAACCAACTGCTCAAGCACGCGAACCACGATAGAAGGGCCGTCGATCTTGAAGAAGCGTCGGGCTGCTGCACGAGTGTCTGAGAAACCAAAACCATCGGCACCAAGAGTTGCGTAGTCGCCAGGAACCCAAGCGCGAATTTGGTCCTGCACGGCGTGCATGTAGTCGCTCACGCCTAGGAATGGACCAGCGGCGTTCTTCAACTTTGCAGTTAGGTAAGCGTCTGGAATTTCATAGCTAGGGTTTAGGAACTTAGCTTCGTCGCGCAACAAACCATCGCGACGCAATTCGCTCCAAGAAGTTACGGACCAGATATCAGCCGATACGCCCCAGTCGTTCTGTAGCAGTTCCTGTGCTTCGTAAGCCCAAGGCACTGCAACACCAGAAGCAAGAATCTGAGCCTTGCGACCTTCACGATCGTTGCGGCTGATCTGGTGAATACCGCGAATGATTCCTTCAACGTCTACGCCTTCTGGTTCAGCTGGCTGAACGTAAGGTTCGTTGTAAACGGTTAGGTAGTAGATACAGTTTGGATCCTGGTGCTGACCGCCGTACATGCGATCGATACCACTCTTAACAATGTGTGCGATCTCGTAACCGTACGCAGGGTCATAGCTGATCACTGCGTTGTTGGTTGATGCAATTAGCGGAGAGTGACCGTCAGCGTGCTGAAGACCTTCACCGGTAAGGGTTGTGCGTCCTGCGGTCGCACCAATCAAGAATCCGCGAGACAGCTGATCGGCTGCCGCCCAGATTGAATCGGCGGTGCGCTGGAAACCAAACATTGAATAGAACACATAGAACGGAATCATTGGCTGACCCTGAGTGGCGTAGCTGGTTGCCGCAGCGGTGAAGCCCGCTACCGAACCTGCTTCGTTAATTCCGGTGTGCAGAATCTGACCCGAAGAGCTTTCCTTGTAGGCCAACAAAAGCTCGCGGTCTACCGAGATATAGTGCTGACCGTTCGGGTTGTAAATCTTTGCCGATGGGAAGAACGCATCCATACCAAAGGTGCGAGCCTCGTCAGGAATGATTGGCACAACGCGCTCACCAAACTCAGGTGAACGAAGTAGGTCCTTGAACAAACGAACGAATGCCATTGTGGTGGCAACTTCTTGAGTTCCTGATCCACCCTTAGCTGATTTGTAAACGTCGTCCGCAGGAAGTTTGAAGTCAACATACTTGCTGCGACGCTCAGGTAGGTAACCACCAAGTTCACGACGACGCTCGTGCATGTACTGAATTTCTGGAGCATCGTGACCAGGGTTGAAGTAAGGCGGCTGGTATGGATTTTCCTCAAGCTGTGCATCGGTGATTGGAATCTTCAATTCATCACGGAAGCCCTTTAGGTTATCCAAGGTCAGCTTCTTCATCTGGTGAGTTGCATTGCGGCCCTCGAAAGATTTACCGAGTGTGAAGCCCTTGATGGTCTTTGCCAAAATAACTGTTGGCTGACCCTTGTGTTCAACCGCAGACTTGTACGCTGCGTAAACCTTGCGGTAGTCGTGACCTCCGCGCTTCAGACCCCAGATCTGGTCGTCGGTCATGTTTTCAACCAACTTCAATGCGCGTGGATCGCGAGCGAAGAAGTTCTCGCGAACGAATGCACCGTCTTCAGTCTTGTAAGTCTGGAAGTCACCGTCCGGTGTCTTGTTCATCAAGTCAACCAGTGCACCATCGGTGTCGTTTGCAAGAAGTGAATCCCATTCACGACCCCAAACAACCTTGATCACATTCCAGCCGGCTCCGCGGAAGAACGATTCCAGTTCCTGAATAATTTTTCCGTTACCGCGAACTGGTCCGTCAAGACGCTGCAGGTTGCAGTTCACAACGAAGGTCAAATTGTCTAGGTTGTCGTTTGCAGCAAGCTGCAGCGCACCGCGTGATTCAACTTCATCAAGCTCGCCATCGCCAAGGAATGCCCAGACGTGCTGCTCGGCGGTGTCGCGAATGCCACGACCCGATAGGTAGCGGTTGAACTGCGCTTGGTAAATCGCATTGATTGGACCAATACCCATCGACACGGTTGGGAACTGCCAGAAGTCTGGCATCAAACGTGGGTGAGGGTATGAAGAAAGTGAACCGGCGGTGTGTGACTTCTCTTGACGGAAACCATCAAGCTGATCAGCCGATAGGCGACCCTCTAGGAATGCACGAGCGTAGGCACCAGGTGAAGCGTGACCCTGAATGAAAATCTGGTCACCGCCTGAGGGGTGATCCTGACCCTTGAAGAAGTGGTTGAAGCCAACTTCGTATAGCGATGCTGATGAAGCAAAGGTTGAGATGTGACCACCAACACCAACGCCAGGGCGCTGTGCTCGATGCACCAACATTGCCGCGTTCCAACGCATCCAGGCGCGGTAGGTGCGCTCGATTTTTTCGTCACCAGGGAACTCGGCTTCGTTTTCCGGAGCGATCGTGTTCAGGTAATCGGTGGTTGGCACGATAGGTACGTTCAGTTGAAGTTCGTGTGAGCGACGCAACAGGTTGAGCATGATTTCACGGGCGCGTCCGCGGCCGTGAACTCTGGCAACCGCATCAAGGGATTCCAGCCATTCGCTGGTCTCTTGTGGGTCCTGGTCTGGGGTATTGACCGCATACGCGTCGTTGTTGTTAAT
Source organism: Microbacteriaceae bacterium (assembly GCA_947454285.1). Taxonomy (GTDB): domain Bacteria; phylum Actinomycetota; class Actinomycetes; order Actinomycetales; family Microbacteriaceae; genus Rhodoluna. The sequence goes on from CANGJO010000015.1 coordinate 11,025, forward strand.
CGACAACTGGCATCCTTTTCGTGGGGGATGGACAAAGAAATCTACAAGGCTTTGTAAAGCCTCATAAGAGTTTATGACGACAAAGGGACGCAAATGTATGTTTTGCTTGTTGTTAGATGCAAACCGGCCACTTTTTACAAGGGAGAAATAAATGAGCCTAATTATCGGTGATCCAGCACCAGAGTTTGAACTGGTAAATCAGTACGGCGAGACCGTTAGTTTGTCCGATTTCCGCGGTAAAAAGCCGGTAGTTATCGTGTTTTACCCTCTTTCTTTCTCTGGCATCTGCACCGGTGAGCTTTGCGAGATCCGCGACAACTTTGCCAAGTTTGAGAAGGAAAACGTAGAGCTATTGGCCGTTTCTGTGGACTCAAAGTTCGTGCAGAAGCAGTTCGCCGAGCACGAGGGCTACAAGTTCTCGGTACTTGCCGACTTCTGGCCACACGGCGCCGTTGCCAAGCAATACGGCGTATTTATTGAGGATGCGGGTATTGCGAACCGTGCGACCTTTGTGATCAACGAGTTTGGAGACCTAGTGGCTAAGTTCGTGACCGCTCCTGGTCAGGCTCGCAGCCTTGACGAGTACGACAAGGCTTTGGCATCGCTTTAGGCCAAATTGGCGTAAAACCCGTCTCATAAGATAGGCTCTTCGAGTTGCAGTTCGCTGCAAACCTCGAAAGAGGGGCCTTTAGCTCAGCTGGTAGAGCGCCACGCTTACACCGTGGATGTCATCGGTTCGATCCCGGTAGGGCCCACGCGTTTAGAATCCCCAGTCATGTGGCTGGGGATTCTGCTTTAACCGGGCAAATAGGGCCTCGGCATTAGGATTTGGGTATGGATTCGACTAATTTCACCCCTCCAGCCCGCCGCTCGATGACCGATGAGGAAATCACCAACGCGCTGGGCAACGCTCAGGCCGACGAAGCAGGAATTACCTCGGCAATGGAGCTGCTGGAGACCCAGGCTCAGCTGCGCGACATCGAAAAGATGGAGTTCTCGTCTTGGGTGCTTGAAATGGAGCGAATCGGCACTCCTGAAGCCTTGTTGGCCGTTGAAAATGCCAATCGCGCGCAAAAGGGCCTCGAGCCGCTCAATGAGTTGCCTCAGACTCAGCCAAATTTGGCGCCAATCGACGACGTGGTGTCGCACCTGAACAACCTTTACGCGTCACAGGCCACACCGCAAGTTACGCCAATCGCTGAGCCAGATGTCGAAGAACCAGTTTTTGAAACACCGATAGTCGGCGAGCCGGAACACGCTGAGTCTCCGCTTGAGGAGCCTGTTGCTGAAGAGCCAGTCATTGAAGCACCGGTCATTGTTGAGTCAATCAGTGTTGTTGAAGTTCAACCTGAATCGGTAGCGGACGATTTTGACGAATTTGATCGCCTGTTGGCAGCCGACACTGTGGTTGGTGCCGAGGACGAAATAACCGCACTTGAGGAAGAGCTGGTTCAGGAAATTGTTTCTGCACCGGTAGCCGCTTTTGATTCATTGACCGTGATTGAGTCAGACCCTGGCGTTGACTTTGTTCAAGAGTCGGCGATTGAAGAAATTAAACTTGAGTCGACTCCAAAACTGAATCGTCGCAGTCGCGCATCGTCACAGTTCTGGGCATGGTTGGGGTTGAGCGGTTCAGTATTGCCACTTGGTCTTGCGTATTTCGTTTCTAAAACCGGATTGACCTACAGTCAGGCAGTTCTTGCAATCTTCCTTGGTGTCTTGGCATCCGGTTTGGTGATTGCGGTTGGCGCTCTGGCAGGAAAGCGAAGTGGCCTACCTACTTTGTTGCTATCACGTGCACCATTCGGAGTTTATGGAAATGCCGCACCTGCAGCAGTACTAACCGTGGTTCGTTTTTTCTGGTCGGCTGCAATTTTGGTTGCGCTGCTAACTCTTGGTAGAAACGTTCTGCACGTTGATTCTCTGACTGCGGTTTCAAATACCAACAACATTTATCTTTACGCTGCAGCTTTGGTTCTAATTGCCGGCGCGATTACTCTGGCGATCTTTGGCGGAAGAATTTTGTTCCGTGCACAACAGGCAGTCGGATTAGTTGGAGTGGCAGTGGCAATCGCTTTGATTGCCGTAACTGCAAACACTTTCTCTTTGCAAGATTTGTTGGCGCAACCAACTTCAAGCTGGAATACAGCATTTGGGGTAGCGGTGTTGACCTTTTGTGTTTACGGACTTGCCTGGACTTCAGCGGGAGCCGACTTTGCTCGCAAGTTGTCTACTAACGCGCGCGGTGCCGCAGTTGTTGGTTGGGGAGCCTTGGCGCTTGTAGTTGTGCCTACAATCGTGGCCTCTTACGGTCTTGCCCTGATTTCGACCAATCATGCAGATACCGCTCCATGGCTTAGCTACCTCTTGCTTGGTTCCGCATCGATTTCGGGAATCGTAATTTTAGCGATGTCGCTCTACTCATCGAACCTGAGCCTGCACTCGCTTGGCCTAAAGCTAAAGCCAGCAGTTGCTCAGCCGGTTATCGGTCTATTGGTATTGGCGCTTGCCGGCCTTGGAATCAATTTCATTGCAGACGTATGGAAGTTCACTGGCGACTACGCGCACATCGCTGCAATTCCGGTAGCGGCTTGGGCTGGAATCTTCATCTCAGACATCCTGATTCGCCGTATCGCTTATCACGAAATCTCGTTGAGCCGCGGATACGGATTCTACAAATCAGTCAACTGGGTTAACCTGACTGGCTGGCTAGTGGCCACCGCGGCTGGCTTTGGTTTCACTTACGTAGATCAGGCCGGTTTTGGTTGGACTGGATTCATTGCCGACCAACTGGTGAATCAGGATTTCTGGAAGACAACCTCGTTTGGCATCGTGATTGCTTTTGCGTTCGCATCGCTACTTCCGGTGGCGCTGGGTATTCCAAGAATCAAGCGTCAAGAGGCAGAGGTTCTAGCCATTGAAGCAAGACGAGATGACCTAAAAGACATCTTTGGTTTAGTCGACTAGGCTCCAAATAATGTCAGTAGAACTTGGGCAGTTAACTTCAGCTTTCGAGAAACTTTGGCCGCTTAGCGGTGCCGAGGATTGGGACGCTCCCGGCTTGGTCACTGGTAACGAATCACAACGAGTATCAAGAGTCTTGCTAACTGTAGATGTGACATCGGAAATCATTTCCGAATCAATCGATGGCGAATTCGATCTAGTGCTTGCTCACCACCCATACCTATTGCGTGGAATCAATTCGTTGGCAGAGTCAGCTGCCAAAGGTGCAACGTTAAGCAACGCAATTCGTGCAGGCGTCTCTATCTATGCGGCGCACACCAACGCAGACATCGTGGCTAACGGAGTTTCGGCGGTGATGGCCGAAGCGTTTGGAATCCAAAATGCAAAGCCATTGGTTGCTACCACTGACGCGTCAATTGGTCACGGTCGAATTGGAAGCTTGGCAGCGCCAATCAAGCTGGGCGACTTTGCTCGACTAATCGCAAAGGTTTTGCCATCTACTGCA
>CANGJO010000016.1 GCA_947454285.1 Microbacteriaceae bacterium
CATCGGCGGCGAAATTCTTCGCGAAGATGTTGTGAACGGTGCAACCCAGGCATCGGTGTTTAGAAATCTTTCAACACCAGAAGCACCAAGTGCACGCGAAGAACGTATTCCGGTAAAGGGTGTGCGCAAGGCGATTGCAAATGCAATGGTCTCTTCTGCATTCACTGCACCACACGTGAGCATCTTTGTTGACGTTGATGCAACTCGCACAATGGAATACGTAAAGCGCTTGAAGGCGTCAACCGATTTCGCCGGCGTGAAGGTAACACCGCTTTTGATCATGGCCAAGGCAATGATCTGGGCAGTGCGCCGCAACCCAATGGTTAACTCAACCTGGACCGATGAAGAAATCATCGTGCACAACTTTGTGAACTTTGGAATCGCTGCGGCAACTCCGCGCGGATTGATCGTGCCAAACATTAAGAACGCAGACAAGATGTCAATGCTTGAGCTTGCTCAGGCAATCGAGCAACTTGCCGCCACCGCACGCGAAGGCAAGACCACACCTGCGGATATGAAAGACGGAACCATCACAATCACCAATATCGGTGTTTTTGGCGTTGACACTGGAACACCGATATTGAACCCGGGCGAAGTTGGCATTGTTGCGCTTGGTTCGATTCGCCCTAAGCCTTGGGTAGTTAACAACGAAATTCAAATTCGTCAGGTGACTACGATTGGTGCAACATTTGACCACCGCGTTGTTGATGGAGACGTGGCGTCTCGTTTTGTGCAGGACGTTGCCTCGGTAATCGAGGAACCTGCACTGCTGCTTGATTAAAGTCGCACAAAAATAATGGCCAGGCGTAAACGACCAATTTGGTTGACCAAAAACCTGGTTGCTATTTCATGGGTGTCGCTGTTGCAAGACGCAGCCAGCGAAATGCTTTACCCAATCATGCCTATCTTTCTAAACACGGTTTTGGGTGCCCCCGCTGCAATCATTGGCGCGATTGAAGGCGCTGCTGAAGGCGCGGCGGCCCTCACTAAGTTGGGCAGCAATTGGCTGAACCGATACGTGCCGCGCAAAACAATGGTTGTACTTGGCTATGCGGCTGCGGCTGTCGGCAAATTTTTTATTGCGATTGCGGCAACCTGGCCAGTTGTGATGTTTGGACGCCTGATTGATCGACTTGGCAAAGGAACTCGCTCAGCAGCCCGCGATTCAATTTTGGTACAAGGCGTTGCACCAGAAGATCGCGGAAAAGTAATCGGTTTTCATAGAACAAGTGACACCACCGGAGCAGTGGTTGGGCCAATCTTGGCTCTGATTCTTTTATCGCTTTTGGATGGCGACATTCGTTCAATTCTTTGGTTCGCTTTGATTCCGGCAGTTCTTTCAACGATCGCAACGATATTTATCCGTGACACAGAACCGCACACACGCAAGGCACCGGCCAAGCTCATTGCCAAGGCAAATGAATCTGCAATTCAACTGAGTCCAAGAATCAAGTCGCTGATTTGGGTGCTGGCAATTTTCTCGCTTGCAAATTTCCCAGATGCGCTGGTGCTGCTGCACCTAAGCCAAGACGGATTTGGTGTCACTGAGGTGGTTGGCCTGTACTTATTGTTCAACATCGCCTACGCGTCGCTCAGTTTTCCGGCGGGACTGCTTGCCGATCGCATGAAGCCACAACACGTTTATGCGTTGGGATTGATTTGTTTCTCAATTGCCTATGGCGGGCTGGCGCTCACAAGTTCAAAGCTGATTGCCTACGCGCTGGTGATTATCTATGGCGGATTTGCCGCCGCAAACGACGTGGTTGGTAAGTCTTGGGTCTCAAAGCTCGCCCAGTCGCACCAGCAACTTGCCGTCCAGGCAAGGCTTCAAGGTCTTACCGGTTTTGGTTTGCTGTTTGCCGGAATTTGGGCCGGCCTAATTTGGAACATGGGCGCAGGCCTGGGATCGCTACCGCTGCTGATCTCTGCAGCTTTTGGGCTAATTGCCGTAGTGGTAATTGCCCGACACCGCGACTAGCAACGACCCAAAGCTCTTATTGACAAAGATTCTCAATAAGACATAGCCTTGGTGCATGAAGATCCTGAAGCTAGCCTCACTTGCCCTAATCGCTGTTTTGACTTTTGCCGGTTGCGCACCTGCCCAGACGCCAATCGACGGCAAGGTCAAAATCGTGGCCTCAACCGCGGTTTGGGGCGATGTTGCAAAGGCAGTCGGCGGCACCCTGGTTGAAGTGACCAGCATCATTGATAGCCCGATAAAGGATCCGCACTCATACGAGGCAACCGCTCGCGATCAACTTGCAGTAGAAAAGTCGAACCTGGTTATTGCTAACGGTGGCGGCTATGACGACTTCATTGAAAAGATGGCGCAAGCAGCGGGAAACAAACAAATTCTTCGTTTGGCAACCTCTACCACGGCAGTTTCATGGCAGACCAACGAGCACATCTGGTACAGCATTTCGGCAGTTGGTGAAGCGGCCTATGCCATCGCCGACACACTAAGTGCGCTGGACGCAAAAAACGCAGAGGTTTACACAACCAATGCAGACAAATTTCTTGAGGGGTTAACCGGAATTGCTGCCGTTTATGAACAGGTGCGCAAGAACACTAAGGGCTACACCTACTTTGCTACTGAACCAATTGCCGACTGGCTGTTGGCCGATCTTGGGTTTGTCAACAAGACTCCCGCAGATTTTTCAAAAGCTATTGAAAATGAGACCGATGTCGCCCCTAGCGTTATGAAGGAATCGCTTGACCTAATCAAGAGCGGCAAAATCAAATACCTAATGGTTAACTCGCAGACCCTTAACAGTCAGGTACGCCAAATTGTTGATGCAGCAAATGCGGCCGGAGTTCGCGAGGTGGTACTCAGCGAGGTAATGCCAACCGGCGCAGGATACGTTGAGTGGATGGGTGACAATCTAGTTACCCTGGATCCAACTAAGTAACCATGGCTTCTCCAGTACTTGCGATCAAAAATGCGTCACTCACATTTGGTGAGCGCAAGCTATGGAGCAATCTAAATTTAGAAATTCAGCCTCACGAATTTATAGCCGTGATTGGTTCGAATGGCTCAGGCAAAACAACATTGCTAAAAGCAATTCTTGGCCAAGAAAAACTTTCGCAGGGGTCAATTGAATTCAAGGGTAAAAAAGTTACTCGTGGTTCAAGACGCATGGGCTACATCCCTCAGCATCGTGCAATCGACTCTGCATCACCAATGCGCGCAATAGATATGTTGCGACTTGGATTAACCGGCCACAGTTTTGGTTTGCCAATTTCTTCAAGAGATGCAAACGCAAAGGTCCAGCACATTCTGGGCTGCGTTGACGCCTTTGATTTAGCGGGCAAGCGGGTGGGTGAGCTTTCAGGTGGTGAGCTTCAGCGCTTGCGAGTGGGTCAGGCAGTTATTGATGAGCCAGATCTGATTCTTGCCGACGAACCACTTAGCGCCCTTGACCTTGCCCAGCAAAAAGTGATCGCAGACCTGCTAGATCGCGAACGCCGCGAACACAACAGTGCGGTGATTTTTGTAACCCACGATGTGAATCCAATTCTTTCAATGGTTGATCGCGTGCTGTATTTGGCAAACGGAAATTTCAAAATCGGTACACCCGATGAAGTTTTGCGAAGCGATGTACTGACGGAACTTTACGGAACTCCGGTAGATGTAATTCGTGACCAGGGGCGCATCTTGGTAGTTGGTGCAGACAACCAACACCACCACGATCACATTTCCCCTGAAAGAGGAGAGTGGAACTAATGCAGTTCTTTAACTTCTCTGATTATGCGGAGCTGATTCCGCTGGTACAGAATTCTCTGATTGCTGGTTTGCTACTTGGTTTAGTCGGCGGACTTATCGGTGTATTCGTAATGACGCGAGACATGTCATTCGCAGTGCACGGAATTTCCGAATTGAGTTTTGCCGGCGCAGCCTTTGCACTTCTTCTGGGTTTCAACGTGGTCGGCGGATCAATCATTGGTTCGTTGGTGGCGGCTGCAATTATTGGATATCTTGGCGCCAAAGCAAAAGACAGAAATTCCATCGTTGCAGTTTTGATGCCAGCGGGTTTGGGTTTGGGAATTCTTGCGCTTGCGCTTTACCAAGGACGTGCAGCAAATAAATTTGGATTACTAACTGGTCAGATTGTTGCAGTTGATAACCCACAACTTCTTTCTCTGGTTTTAATCTGTGCAGTTGTTTTGATTGGTCTGCTAATCATTTGGCGCCCGCTTACTTTTGCAAGTCTTGACCCTGAAGTTGCAGCAGCGCGAGGAGTTCCAACTCGTGCACTTTCAATCGCCTTCATGTTGTTCCTTGGTCTTGCTGTTGCGGCAAGCGTGCAAATCGTAGGAGCACTTTTAGTTTTGAGTTTGCTTGTTACTCCGGCAGCCGCTGCACTGCGGGTTAGCTCATCGCCAATCGCAACTCCGCTGCTGTCTGTTGCTTTTGCTGTGACATCGGTTATCGGTGGAATTCTTTTGGCACTTGGTGCCGGGCTACCAATTAGCCCATACGTCACCACAATCTCATTCTTGATTTATGTGGCGTGCCGGGTGATCGAGCGGGTTAAGAAATGACTCAGGCCAACTCCGCGCCAGCCAAGCGCAACACCCCGCAAAAGGCGGCCGTGAAACATGCCCTGGGCGAGGCCACCGGCTTTGTCTCTGCCCAGCAGCTACACCAGACCCTGAAAAAACACGGCTCAACCATCGGTTTGGCCACGGTTTACCGCACTTTGGCCGATTTGGCCCAGGCCGGAGAGGCCGACAGCCTGCAATCCAAGGACGCCGAGGTGCTCTATCGGGCCTGTACCACCAGCCACCACCACCACTTGATTTGCCGAAAATGTGGCCTGACCCTTGAAATTGAGGCCCAAAACCTCGAAAAATGGGCCGATCAGGTGGCAACGGAGCATGGTTTCAGCCAACCAAGCCACAACATCGATATTTTTGGGGTTTGTGCCGGCTGCCGTTGAAAACACCCCATCGGGGTGCTTGATTTTTTCAAACTTGGACTTGCTTAACCCCAGTAAAACCGCCTAAACTTGAGCAGTTGCCTATAAGGCGACCGAGTTTTAAACAAACAAGCCTTTTGACTGCAAATGCAGCATGTTCTGGCTTGCCCTATCAAGGAGAAGAAATGGCAGCCTATTGCCAGGTGACTGAGACCGGCCCACAGTTTGGCCACCACGTCTCGCACGCTCAGAACAAGACCAAGCGTCGCTTCAACCCAAACATCCAGAAGAAGACCTACTTCGTGCCTTCACTAAAGCGCAACGTTACTTTGCAGCTAAGCGCACGCGGCATCAAGGTTATTGACTCACGAGGCATCGAGGCTGTTGTTGCAGCAATCCTTGCTCGCGGCGAGAAGATCTAAGGAGCGCCGCTAAATGGCTAAGAAAGACAAGGACATCCGTCCAATCATCAAGCTTCGTTCGACAGCAGGAACTGGTTACACCTACGTGACCAAGAAGAACCGTCGCAACGACCCAGACCGTATCGTTCTGAAGAAGTACGACCCAGTTGTACGTCAGCACGTTGAATTCCGCGAGGAGCGCTAAGAATGGCTAAGAAGAGCAAGATCGCTAAGAACGAGCAGCGCAAAGTCATCGTTGAGCGTTACGCAGAAAAGCGTCTAGCGCTAAAGAAGGCACTAGTTGACCCAAACTCAACTGACGCTCAGCGCGAAGAGGCACGTCTAGGCCTACAGAAGCTTCCACGCAACGCATCTCCAGTTCGCGTTCGTAACCGCGATGCAATCGATGGCCGCCCACGTGGTGTTTTGGCTAAGTTCGGTGTATCTCGTGTTCGCTTCCGCGACATGGCTCACAAGGGCGAGTTGCCAGGTATCACCAAGTCAAGCTGGTAATCCACGAACTACAAGTTTTCTCAAAAACCCCCTGAATTTCAGGGGGTTTTTGCTTTGCCGAAACGCCTATCGGGCTGAAAACCGCGTCGGATCAAGGAAAATCCGAAAAATCCGCTTGGCAACACGCCGAGCGGGGTGAATGACAAGTATTTGCTGGGCGATAGCGTGGTTCCTGACAGTACGTCACACGTCTAAATGTCCAGGAGGACCAAATGTCTCTAAACAAGAGCGAACTAGTAGCAGCAATCGCTGCAGACACCGGCGAGTCTCAGGCAGCGGTCAACCGCGTTGTTGACTCTTTCTTCGATATCATCTCGAAGACAATCGTTAAGGGTGGCAAAGTAACCATCCCTGGTTGGTTGTCAGTAGAGAAGGGTCACCGTGCTGCACGTCAGGGCCGTAACCCACAGACTGGTGAAACCATCCAGATCAAGGCAGCTAACACCGTTAAGGTTTCAGCTGGTTCAAAGCTAAAGGCTGCAGTTAAGTAAGTCTTAGTAAAAGAATTCGAGAAGGCGTCCACGAAAGTGGGCGCCTTTTCTTTTATCCAAATTTTTGTGCCTAGGCTTAAGTAATGACCCAAACACTCTTCGCAACTAAACGCGCGTCTGTTGCGTTTGCGTTGAGCATTGGTGCAGGAGTTATTGCGCTAATTATTGGCTTAGTGATTGGCGGGGGAGCAGCAGCAACCGCACTAGCCGATGCAGGTGCCGTTGTTCGTTACGGACAACCAATCACAAAACTCATTTTGAATTTCTCGATGGCCGCAACCATCGGCACGTTGGTGTTCGCGGCATTCGCTCTTGCTGACAAATCCGCGCTGCTTGGCAAGGCACTTGATCTTGCTGCCACGACTGCAATTATTTGGGCGGTCTCCGGCGCAATCAATTTTCTATTCACCTACCTTTACGTTTCTGGAAGTGACTTCAGCACCGATAACAGTTTTGGCCAGAGCCTGTATCTGTTTGCAACATCGATTGAGTTGGGCACATCTCTTGCGCTGAATTTTGGTGCGGCGGTAGTGGTATCGGTGTTGGCAATTGCAGTTAGATCGTTGACCGCAACTGCGTTGGTTGCCGCGTTAAGTTTGGCGGCGTTGATTCCGTTGGCCCTTACCGGTCACGCGGCCGGAACCGCGAACCACTCACTTGCCGTGAATGCGATTGGCGTGCACTTGGTGGCCGTGGTGATTTGGGTTGGCGGTTTGGTGGCGCTGTTTACTTTGCGCGGAAACTCAGCCGAAGAATCAAGCACGCTGACCAAGCGCTACAGCTCGCTGGCGTTGATTTCGTTTGTTTTGATTGCGGTGTCTGGTGTGGCATCGGCATCGATTCGAATCACAAGCCCAGACAAGATTTTTAGCAACTATGGTTTGCTGGTGCTGCTAAAAGTTGCAGCATTCATTTTGCTTGGAGTGCTTGGTGCAATTTATCGCACGCGTTTGATTGCCAAGTTGGCAGCTGGTGCATCGGCAGCAAGAAGTTTCTTCAAGCTGGTACTGGTTGAGTTTGTAATCATGGGCACGGCCATGGGCATAGCCACCGCGCTAAGCAAAACCGCTCCGCCGGTTGCCGCTGAATGGCTGACCAACATCACACCGGCGCAATTACTAACCGGAGAAAAGTTACCGCCCGAATTAGTTGCGTCAAGTTTCATCACCGCCTGGAGGCTAGACCTGGTTTGGGGCATCATCAGCTTTGGCGCAATCGCCGCGTACCTGATGGGCGTTCGTAAACTCGCCAAGCGCGGAGACAAGTGGTCATGGATGCGCACCGCATCTTGGATCACCGGCATGCTGGTGCTTTTTTACACCACCTCTGGTGCACTCAACGCCTATCAGGAATACCTTTTCAGCATTCACATGATTGGCCACATGGTTTTGGCAATGGTGATTCCGGTGCTGTTGGTGCCGGGTGCCCCGGTCACGCTCATCATGCGCGCGGTTGAAAAGCGCCACGACGATTCACGCGGCCTGCGCGAGTGGGTGCTTTGGGCGGTTCACACCAAATACGCAAGATTTGTAGCACACCCGATAGTTGCCGCCGTGCTTTTCGCCAGCTCACTGGTGACCTTCTACTACACCCCGCTTTTTGCTTGGGCCACTCACGAACACATTGGTCACGAGTGGATGATCGTCCACTTCTTGATTACCGGATACCTGTTTGCGCAGTCGCTTATCGGTATTGATCCTGGGCCTAATCGTTTGCCTTATGCGGCGCGTTTGTTGTTGCTAATTGGCACGATGGCTTTTCACGCGTTCTTTGGTTTGAGTTTGATGGACGGCAGTGGTTTGCTGTTGGCCGATTGGTATGGCGCGATGGGCCGCACCTGGGGCGCCGATCCGCTGACCGATCAGCACACTGGTGGCGCAATCGCGTGGGGCATTGGTGAGCTGCCAACCGCAATGCTCACAATCATCGTTTCGGTGCAGTGGTTCAACTCCGATGCGCGTGACGCAAAGCGCCTAGACCGTGCGAGCGATCGCAGCGGCAACCAAGACATTGATGAATACAACGCCATGCTTGCCAAACTTGCTGCGCAAAAAGAAGTGGGTCGCAAGTAGTGGAGATCATTGAACTTTCTAACGAACAACAAAAGCTCTTTGATTACATTGAGAATTCTGAAAACAATATTTTCGTAACCGGTCGTGCGGGTACTGGTAAGTCAACGCTGCTCACCTTCTTTATTGAGAACACAGAAAAGCGCGTTGCGGTTTGCGCGCCAACGGGTGTTGCCGCGCTAAACGTGGGTGGCCAGACCATTCACTCGCTATTTGGTTTCCCGTTTGGTTTACTAGCCAACGAAGATCTTGGCCGCCACATGCACCGCCGCACTCGCGAAGTTTTGAAGACTCTTGATGTTTTGGTGATCGATGAAATATCAATGGTGAATGCAGACATGATGGATGCAATCTCACGCGCCATGGGTATTGCCCGCGGTAAGCGCAAGATTCCATTTGGTGGCGCACAGGTTGTGATGTTTGGTGACCCGTACCAACTTGCACCGGTGCCAGGCAATAACGATGAGCGTGCCTACATGGCCGAGAACTATCAGAGTGCTTGGTTCTTTGATGCGCACGTTTGGCGCGAGGACACCCTTGAGCGCTACGAACTAAATGAAATCTTTAGGCAGCACGACGAACACTTTAAAGAAATTCTGAACGCCATTCGCGACGGTTCCTGCACGCAAGAAATGTTGGATTACCTAAACCAGTGCGGTAATCGGTTTCCAAAGAACGAAGAGGTTATTCGCCTCGCGACAATTAATGAATCGGTGAATGCGGTCAACCGCACCCGCATGGATAAGTTGACCACCGAGTCAAAGAAGTTTGATGCAATCTACAGCGCCGCAGATCAGCAGGCGTTTGGCCGCAACCTGCCGGCTGACCCGGTTCTTGAGCTAAAAATCGGTGCTCAGGTGATGTTCATCAAAAATGATGACGGCGGCAAGAAGGCAAGTGATGGTTCTTCTGTGCGCCGCTGGGTTAATGGAACCATTGGGCACGTGATTGAGATGCCAAAGTCTGGCGGCGTCAAGGTTGAAGTTGACGGCGAGGTTTTTGATGTTGGCCGTTCCACCTGGGAGAAGGTGCGCTACGAAATCGAGGAAGAGTTCGACGAAGCCACCGGCAAGACCAAAGAGGTTTTGATTGCGGTTCCGCTGGCAGAGTTCCAACAGATTCCGCTGCGACTTGCTTGGGCGGTAACCATTCACAAATCTCAGGGTCAGACCTATGACGAGGTCGTGATTGATATGGGCCGTGGGGCATTCAGCCCGGGCCAGACCTACGTGGCTTTGTCGCGCGTGCGCTCGCTCGAGGGCCTTTACCTAACCCGCGCAATCCGCATGAACGACATCATGGTTGACGCAGACGTCCTCAGGTTTATGGGCGGCCACCGCCAAGCGCCAATCGAGAAGTTGTTCTAGCGCACGCTGAATATCGGTGTTGGAGTAGGCGGTAATCTAGAGCCATGCTTATGTCAGACCGCGATATCCGCGCATCCATCGAGGCCGGCCAGATTGGCCTAGAGCCACTAGACATGGACCTTTTGCAGCCGTCATCTTTTGATGTGCGCATTGACCGCTTCTTCAGACTTTTTGACAACCACAAGTACGCATTTATTGACCCAGCCGAGGATCAGGCTGAGCTAACCCGTTTCATTGAGTGCGCCCCGGACGAGCCTTTTATTCTGCACCCTGGTGAGTTCGTGCTTGGTTCAACATACGAATTCGTTAGCCTGCCAGACAACATCGCCGCCCGCCTAGAGGGCAAGAGCTCGCTGGGCCGCCTTGGCCTGGTTACCCACTCAACCGCCGGCTTCGTTGACCCAGGCTTCAACGGTCACGTGACCCTAGAGCTTTCAAATATGGCAACCCTACCGATCAAGTTGTGGCCTGGCATGAAGATTGGCCAGCTGTGCTTCTTCCAGTTGTCATCACCGTCAGAGACCCCATACGGTTCAGAGAAATACCTAAACCGATACCAAGGCCAGCGCGGCCCAACCGCCTCGCGTTCGTTCATGAACTTTCACCGCACCGACGTTGGAAACGCACCACTAGAGCAGTAACCGAGTGCTAGAGTTGTTCTACAGTTTGTAGAACTAACGAAAGGCACCAATGAACCTCAGAACTGCAGCGCTTGCTACCACCGCAGCTCTTTCATTAATCGTTTCTGGCAGCGCCGCTCCGGCATCTGCGCACGTTAACGTGATTCCGGGGGTTAGCGCTAACGCCAATCTCACCGACGCACTAACCATCGGCAAGAACAACACAATCTTTTTCCGAGTTGGTCACGGCTGCAGTGCAGAGACTGACATAAAGAACTCTCAAGGCAAAGTTGTGTTCAAGGCTCCGGTTGCTGGCGCCACTGACTCAGGGCGAGCAGACACTCACGCATTCAGCGTTACTGTTCCAGCCACTGCGCTTGGCGATGCCGGCATCACTTATCCGCGTCCTGCATACGTCCCAGGCTGGAAATCTTCGCTAAAAATCAACACCGATAAAACTGCGACTGTAACCTGGACAGCAATAAATCGAGACTTTGATCTGCCATACGGGCCTGTTGATGGGGCTACAGGCGTGAGCATGTTTGGTGATTTTGGATTGCGCGTTGCATTCGCTAAGGGCACTGCTGGTCAAGTAATTAAGTTCAGTGCAGTTCAAACATGTTTTGTTGACGTTCCAGCTGTTAAGGGCAGCAAGGGCAAGAAAGATTCCAAAGCAACCACAGTGAAAATTTATGAAACCTGGGACGGTACAACAGATACCGATGCAACTGACAACAACAAACATGACGCCGCTCCAAGCGTGACAGTTCTTGGCTAATTGAAAAAGCTATTCGCCGCAGTGCTGGCGCTCCTGGTTGTGACATCAGGGGCGCCGGCGTTTGCACACGCAGAACTCACCGGTGCAAGTCCAAAAGCTAACGTCATCCTAAAAAAAGCTCCACAAGAAATAAGGCTCACGTTTGACGATGATCTAATTCCTATTTTGGAGTCGAATCAGATTGCGGTTACCAATTCAAAGAATGTTCGCGTTGATAAAAATGATTCAACCGTTCTAGGAAACCAGCTAAGAACTTCACTAAAAAAACTACAACCCGGAAAATATCAAGTTACGTATCGAGTGCTATCGGCAGATGGCCACCCAATTGCCTCGAAGTACAGCTTCACAATTAAGAAGTGAAAAGGCTTCGAGCAAGAGTTAATGTGGGACTAGAAACACGCTTGAGGGCAAAATTATCCGCGGCAATCTCAACCAGGATCTCAATTTCTTGAACTAGCGCTCGCGAGGCAGCAAGAATTGGTGACAACGCAAGAATAAGTCTTGCCAACCGCTTGAGAGCAAAATGCTTCTCTCGAACGTGACAAAGCTCATGCCAAAGCACGGCATCCAATTCATCTTTCGACAAGTGGTCAACAGCAAAGCGCGAAATCAAAATTTCTTTACTTGTCGCCAAGGCGTATGCAAACGGCAGGTCAACAGTGCTAACCGGCACCCCCATGAATTCTTCAAACGGGGACTTGATCAGATCCAGCAAAGGCTTCACTTCTTTGGAGGCCTTCACCAGTGGTTCTAACTTTTGATTCACCAGCGCCAAGCTGATTCCGCCCACAGCAAGTGCAATCCATGGCGCAAACGAGACCAACAGCGCAATTGTCCAATGACCACTGCCAATCTCATCCCGGCTAAGGGCAGAAACGGTATCGGTGTATGCCCAGAGGGCAACAAAAACTGCAATCAACACCGATGCTCCGGCCGTGAGGAAAGTTGTAAACCAAACCAGGATTCCGATTCGGGGCCTTGATCTAAACCTTCCGACTAAGAGTAGGGGTGCAATAGTGGTGACCAGAATCACCCACTCTATTGCGAGCGGAATTAAGAGTAAGGGCGCGTTCATGCGAACGAGAAGCGATTAGCCTTCGAGGCTTTTACGCAGTGCCTTCAGCTGTGCGGTGGTTAGACCATCGGTGAAATGAGAGAACGCAAGAGCAGGGTTGGATTCATTCGCCACCAGCTGCAACATCATGTCGGCGGTGTGCTGTTCACGCGACTGGGCCGCGCTAAAGAGGAATGCTCTACCTTCGCCCGGCTCGCGCGATACAAATCCCTTGTCTTCCAGACGTGAAAGCACAGTCAGGATTGTGGTCAAGGCTAGGTCACTTTTCTTGTTTGCCTTCTCTAAAATCTCTTGCGAGGTCATTGCCCTCTTTGAACTCCAGAGGACATTCAAAATAAGTGATTCAAGTTCGCCCTGTTGGCGTGCTCGTTTAGCCATGCGTCTATTCTACGATACGTAGAATGAAAGCTTTAGCGTTTGCCTAAATCTTCAATCATGTCTCGCGTGATGATTCTGTGATCAAGCTCATCAACTCGCACACCTGCGTTTAGCAACACTGCTAAACCAATTCCAATTGCGTGAACTAGAAATGCAACTGCCTCGCGTTCAGATTTAGAAATTGGAAGTAGCCCCAATCCCAAACCAACTCGCTCGTTGGTCACCGTAAGTGCATCACGAATGCTCTTCGCGAGCTTGCGATTTACCCGAGCAGCCAGGTGCATTTCAACTCTAAAGTTCCGCCAAACTTTTCTGTGGTTAAGAAGTCCAGCAGAAGTTACCAATCCAAAGTCGTCAGCAGAAAATCCTTCGGTTTTAATTTGCGCGAAGTTTTCTTCGACCACTGAGGAGATTGCTCTTGCAAACGAGGCAAGAATTAGTTCATCATGATTCTTAAATCGTGGATACATAGTTCCCGTTGTAACTTGGGCGTTTCTTGAAATGCGTGTCATAGACGCGCGAGCAACGCCAACACGAGAAATAACCTTGATTGCCGAATCAAGTAGCTGATTCTCGATAGAGCCGTCTGCAACCTTTGGATCAGAAAGCGGTGGCAACTTAATTTGCTTCAATGCAAGCGTGGTTGATCTTGCTTTGTCACCAAGATTCAAAATGATTGGGCCGGCAAAACCGGCAAGCAGAGCCTTTGGTTCAACAGGCAGAGTCAGCCACGATCCCAGTCGTTGCCCAGCAAGCCAAGAAAGCTTCAGCTGCGCGTAGTTGTCCTTAGCGGTTATGGATTTCCACCAAGCGGTAGCCATTGGTTCAACAACCTCGGAAACTTCCGAAATTCGGTGTGACACTGTAAAGATCTCTAGAAGGGCAGTCATGCGAGCCTGGGCGGCAGGGTCGCTCACCTCAAGGCGGAACTCAGGGTCACTCAGGTTGTTTAGGAACCAGCTGCCATTCATAAGCCAAATGTCGGCAAGTAGACCGTCTACGTTGCCGAAAAGCGAGTAAAACGTTGGTCTTGTGGCCTTGGCAAGCTGCGTGATTTGGCTGACCGATATCTGATCGATACCCACTTCAAC
>CANGJO010000017.1 GCA_947454285.1 Microbacteriaceae bacterium
GCCGCCAGGAGTGATAAAGCTCATGCGGTGAGGCAGCAAGCCCTCTTCGATTCCGGTTAGGAACACAGCCTCATACTCCAGACCCTTGGCGGTGTGCAGGGTCATCAGTGAAACGGTTCCAGATTCGTCATCCAGTTCGTCAGCGGCAGCAACCAGCGCAACTTCGTTTAAGAAGTCAGGCAGGCGACCTTCTGGATTATTGCGTTGGAATTCGCGAGCAACCGATACAAGTTCCTCAAGGTTCTCAACGCGCGCTTCGTCTTGAGGGTCCTTGCTGTTGCGCAGCGATTCAAGCAGTCCGGTGCGATCCAACACGGCACGCAGAATTGCATCAACCTGCTCGTTAGGAATCATGGCCTCAAGGTTGTCCATGAGTTCGGCAAGCTGATTGATTGCGCCGGTAATCTTTGGACCAAAGCCAAGATCGCTCACGTGCGAAAGCACCTGGCGCACAGACAAATTATTTTTCTCTGCGTAGCTGGCAATCTGAGTTTCAGATGCATCCCCAATGCCACGCTTTGGCACGTTCAGAATGCGTCGTGTAGCAAGGTCGTCACGAGTGTTAGCGATCGCAACTAGGTATGCCATTGCGTCCTTGATTTCTTGACGCTCGTAAAACTTGGTGCCGCCAACTACGCGGTACGGAATACCTGAGCGAATGAAAATATCTTCCAACGCACGGGTCTGCGAGTTTGTGCGGTAGAAGACCGCCATGTCACGGAAGGCAATTGCGTCGTCGCCCTGGCTCTTGCTGTGGAGCTTGTTGATCTCATCGGCAATAAATTGTGCTTCATCGTGTGCCGAGTAACCTGTGTAGCCAACAATCTTTTCGCCGTCGCCGGCTGCGGTCCAAAGGTTTTTAGAAGGACGATCAAAGTTGTTTGAGATAACCGCGTTGGCAGCAGAAAGAATGTTTTGGGTTGAACGATAGTTCTGCTCCAGCAGAATCGTCTTGGCACCCGGAAAATCTTTTTCGAATTCGGTGATGTTGCGAATGTCGGCACCGCGGAAAGCATAGATTGACTGATCCGAGTCGCCCACCACGGTTAGTGATGCGGTCTTGGCTAGTTCGCGAATCAACGCGTACTGTGCGTGGTTGGTGTCTTGATACTCGTCAACCAAAATGTGCTTGAACTTCTGCTGGTACTGCGCCAACACATCTGGGAAAGCACGGAAGAGGTGAACGGTCTCACCAATCAGATCGTCGAAGTCAAATGCGTTGTTCTTGCGGAGCTCGTACTGGTATCGGGTGAAGATTTCAGAAATCATGCGAGCAACCGGATCGTTCTGATCTACGTTGCGGGCGTATGATTCGGCGTCGGCAAGCTCGTTCTTGGCATTTGAGATTGCTGCACCAACACCGGCCGGGGTGAGCTTGTGGATGTCGGCGCCAAGTTCCTTGATCAAGCGCTTCAGGATTGCGCGGCTATCGCCAGAGTCGTAAATAGTGAAGTTTGAATCGTGGCCAAGGCGTGCGCTCTCGCGGCGAAGAATCATTACGCAGGCAGAGTGGAAGGTCTTTAGCCACATGCCATCGGCGGCCTCACCCAGCAGGTGACGAACGCGCTCACGCATTTCGGCAGCGGCCTTATTAGTAAAGGTAATCGCCAGAATCTGCGAAGGCCAGGCATCCTTTGTTGCCAGTAGATGCGCGATGCGGTGAGTAAGCACGCGGGTCTTGCCAGAGCCGGCACCAGCCACAATCAACAGGGCCGGACCGCGGTACTCAACGGCCTCACGCTGCTGCGGGTTGAGCCCCTCGACTAGGCCTGCGGTGGCATCCGCTGCAAAAAAGCTCAACTCATTCATAACTAGGCAATCCTAAGCGCAGGCGCTGACTTTGGCTTAGGCGTAGGCAGTGACTAGTGCTCGATACCGCGAGCAACCTCTACAAGAAGGTCTGGGTGGTCGGTAAAAACACCATCGGCACCGCTGAGCACGAACTTGGCGAAGTATTCATCGGTGCTGGCTTCTGCTTCTTCGGCACGGGCGGTCCAGATGAAAACCTTCAGGCCGCGAGCCTTGGCCTCTTCAATCCAGTCCGATTCAAAAACCAAAATCGAGTTGAAGCTGATGCCATCGAAAATTTTTGCAGTCTCATCGAAACGAGGTTCGCCCCAGGTGTCGACCAAGAAAACGTAATCACCAACATCACCACACACGCGCTTCATTTGCTCAAGCACCTTGAAGTCAAAACTTTCAAGAGTGAGTGTGATGCCGCGTTCGCGCCAATTTATCTCGCGCAACTTGCGAGCAAGAATTGCAGACACCGGAAAGCCCTGAGTGGCAAAGTACGCACCGTGTTTGACCTCAAGAATCAGGTGCTTGCCCGCGGCAAAATCTGCAGTCAACAATTCATCAACCGTTGCCAATTCAAATTGGCCATCAAACTTTGCACTGCCTGGTCGCAACTCTGGCAGTCGCTCAGTTGCCCGCAGTTGCTTGAGTTCGGCAAGGGTGAAGTCTTCGCAAAACCAGTCGGCGCGGGTTTCTTGCCAGCCAACAATTCCCTCGCGTTGCAAGTGCGCAAACTCGGGGCGCGAGGCGACATCGGTGGTGGTTGAAAGAAAGTTGTCGTGACGAATAATTAGTTCGCCATCTTTTGTTGGAATTAGATCGCACTCAATTGCATCGGCACCCATTGCAAAAGCAAGCTCGAATGCTTCAAGGGTGTTTTCTGGTCGGTACGCAGATGCTCCGCGGTGGCCAAAAACTTTAATCAATTTGACGTCCCGTAAGTTTATTTTCTGGTCGCATCGCTACCGCTGGCTCCAATAATCGCCTGTCGGCGATTATTCCCATTCGATGGTGCCGGGTGGCTTTGAGGTGACGTCAAGCACTACGCGGTTTACGCCCTCAACCTCGTTGGTGATGCGGTTCGAAATCTTGGCAAGCAAGTCGTAAGGCAAACGAGTCCAGTCGGCAGTCATTGCGTCTTCAGATGAAACCGGACGAAGCACGATTGGGTGACCGTAGGTGCGGCCATCGCCCTGAACACCAACTGAGCGAACATCGGCAAGCAACACAACTGGGCACTGCCAGATCTCGCCATCAAGGCCAGCTGCAGATAGCTCGGCACGAACAATCGCGTCTGCCTTGCGCAATAGATCTAGGCGCTCCTTGGTGATCTCACCAACGATGCGAATGCCAAGCCCAGGGCCAGGGAAAGGCTGACGACCAACGATTTCAGCTGGCAAACCAAGCTCGGCACCAATGGCGCGAACCTCGTCCTTGAACAGCGCACGAAGTGGCTCAACCAGTTCAAACTCAATGTCGTCAGGCAATCCGCCAACGTTGTGGTGACTCTTGATACCAGCGGTCACGCCACCACCAGACTCAACAACGTCTGGGTAAAGAGTTCCCTGAACCAAGAACTTGATTGGGCGGTTGTCTGCCTTTGACTCTTCGTAGAGTGCGGCCTGCGCTTCTTCGAAGGTACGAATAAATTCGCGACCAATAATCTTGCGCTTGGTTTCTGGATCGCTAACACCAGCAAGTGCAGTCAAGAACTTGTCTTCAACGTTTACGGTCACCAGGCGAATACCAGTTGCTGCAACGTAGTCGCGCTCAACCTGCTCAGCCTCATCTTGACGCAGCAAACCGTGGTTCACGAAAACACAAACAAGTTGGTCGCCAACTGCCTTGTGCACCAACGCCGCAGCAACCGCTGAGTCAACGCCACCCGATAGTCCACAGATCACACGAGCATCACCAACCTGCGCGCGAATCTTTTCAACCTGCTCTGCAATCACGTTGCCCGAGTTCCAAGTTGCCGGAATTCCCGCAGCGTTGTGCAAGAAGTTGGTCAAAACATTCTGACCAAATTCCGAGTGCTTAACTTCTGGGTGCCACTGCACTCCATAAATTTTCTTCTGGCTGTTTGCGAAGGCTGCAACCGGAGTGATATCGGTTGATGCAAGAACTTCAAAGCCAGCCGGTGCTTCCATTACCTGGTCGCCGTGGCTCATCCAGCAAGTTTGTTCTGCAGGCTGCCCAGCAAGAATCTCGCCGCCGGCTTTCACCTTCAACGCAGTTGCGCCGTACTCGCGCTTGCCGCTCTTATCTACTCGACCACCAAGTGCGTTTGCCAAAGTCTGGAAGCCGTAGCAAATACCAAGCACCGGAATGCCAAGCTCAAGAATTTTCTTATCAAGCTGTGGTGAGCCTTCTTCATACACCGATGAAGGTCCGCCCGAAAGAATGATTGCGAGCGGGTTCTTAGCCTGAACCTCGGCAGCAGTTACGTTGTGGTGCACGATCTCTGAGTAAACATTTGCTTCGCGAACGCGACGGGCAATTAGTTGCGCGTACTGTGCACCAAAGTCCACAACTAGCACTGGGCGATTAGCGGTCATTAGGCCACCTTCTTTTTTGCTGAAATTTCTTGCTCAGCAACCTTGCTGAAGTGACGTTCGGTAAAGAATGAAAGCAATGGCACAACTCCGCCAAGCGCAATTACAAGGAAGCGGCGGAAGTTCCAACGGAACAGTGTCCACATACGGAAGTCACCAAATAGGTAAGCCACGTACAACCAACCGTGAACAATTAGCGAAATTGTGGTTAGGTCTAGGCCGGTGTCAGGGAAGCCGGTCTTGATACCGTCGGGACCCTCTGAATAGTAGGCCAGAGCCAAAAAGCCGTCTGGGCCAGCCAACCAAAGGTCGGCGTGAACGCTGAGGCGAATGCCCCACAAAATCATGATCAGAACCAAGAAGATTCCGGTGATGTACGAGGTGATCTTGAAATACTTCAAGACCCCGCGAAGGGTGGCTTCTTGTGGATTCATTTGGCTAGTTTACCTTTTCGCCCGCGGCCTCAGCCGTCAGCAGAATTTGCTCATCCTTTACCAAGCGCCACCACAGGAACACCGCAAAGCCAGCAAACAGCAGCCACTCGGCAAAGTAGAAGGCACTTAGCCAGTTGATTTTTTGACCTTCGGCATAGGCCACGTTGATTGGCTTGAGTGGTGGCCAAGCCGATGCCTGGCTGTAGCCGTTCAATGCCAAAATGTGGTTTTCGATTTGGACTGGCTTTTCTGGTGAATAAACATTTACCAACTGTGCCAATGACAGGGATTCAAAAACATTTGCGCTCTGCTGTGGCAGCGGGGCTTCAGATGGAATGAATACTCCTTCAAGTTTGGTGTCTACTTTTTCTAAGCCCGATGTCATGAGCGCTTCGCGCTCCCCCTGCACCTCGGCCAAATCGGCGGACCAACCCAACGCAATGGTTAAGTGCTTGCCAGATGATTCAACGGAGTTAGTGATCAACCAGTAACCGCGTTGTGAACCATTCAAACGATTTGCAACGATGTAAACGTTCTTGGTGTCAATCTGAACGTTCACAGCTTCAATGTTGATTGCGGTTGGTGATGCATTTTCTTTGGTGAATGCGCGATCTAACTGCCACTGACTAAGCCCGGCAAAGATTGCCGCAACTGCCAGTGACAAAAACAAAGCGCCAATCCACTTTGGCTGTCTTGCAACAGTAAAGAAGCTTGGCGCTTTATTCATCAAATTTTTATGCGTGGTACGGCGCTACAACAACATCAACGCGCTGGAACTCTTTGACGTCTGAGTAACCGGTGGTTGCCATTGAACGACGAAGCGCGCCCATCAAGTTTGTAGTTCCAGATGCAGATGAAGATGGACCAAGCAGAATCTCTTCTAGAGTTCCGGCGGTACCAACCTGCACCTTGTTGCCGCGAGGTAGATCCTTGTTGAACGCCTCTTGGCCCCAGTGCCAACCCTGACCCGGAGCCTCTTCGGCACGAGCAAGAACTGAACCAAGCATCACGGCATCTGCACCAACTGCAATTGCCTTCACGATGTCACCCGATGTTCCAAGGCCACCATCGGCGATCACCTGAACGTAACGGCCACCTGATTCATCCATGTAGTCACGGCGTGCACCGGCAACATCGGCAACCGCGGTTGCCATTGGTGCGTGAATGCCAAGTACGCGACGAGTGGTTGAAGCAGCACCGCCACCAAAACCAACCAGTACACCGGCAGCACCCGTGCGCATTAGGTGAAGTGCAGATGTGTAAGTTGCAGCGCCACCAACGATTACCGGAACATCCAACTTGTAGATGAATTCCTTTAGGTTCAGCGGTTCAACATTCTTTGAAACGTGCTCTGCAGAAACGGTAGTTCCGCGAATCACGAACAGGTCAACGCCGGCCTTGATTACGGTTTCAGAAAATTCTGCTGCACGCTGTGGTGAAAGCGCACCGGCTACGGTTACTCCCGCTGCACGTATCTGAGCAATGCGGTCGCGAATTAGCTCTGCCTTGATTGGCTCTGAGTAAATCTCTTGCATGCGCTTGGTTGCCTTGTCGGCAGGAAGCTTTGCGATCTCGTTTAGCTGCTGGCTTGGGTCTTCGTATCGGGTCCATAGGCCCTCAAGGTCAAGCACACCAAGGCCGCCAAGCTTGCCAATGGCAACCGCGGTCTCTGGTGAAACCACTGAGTCCATTGGTGCCCCTAGTACTGGCAGACCAAACTCGTAGGCGTCAATCTTCCAAGCGGTTGATACATCCTGTGGGTCGCGAGTACGACGGTTAGGCACGATTGCAATATCGTCAAAGGCCCAAGCACGTTGCGCGCGCTTGCCGCGGCCGATTTCAATTTCAGTCATGATCCCCTATTTCGCGTTTAGCGAGTTCCGTAGTTTGGTGCTTCCACAGTCATCTGAATGTCATGTGGGTGAGATTCTTTTAGACCAGCAGCGGTGATGCGCACAAATTTTCCGCGCTCTTGAAGTTCAGGAATTGTCTCGCCGCCTACGTAACCCATTGACGCACGAAGACCACCAACAAGTTGGTGAACCACCGATGCCACTGAGCCACGGTAAGGAACTCGACCTTCGATGCCTTCTGGCACAAGCTTGTCTTCGCGCAGAACGTCGTCCTGGAAGTAGCGGTCCTTTGAGTAAGACTTTGCTTCGCCGCGTGATTGCATTGCACCAAGTGATCCCATGCCGCGGTAAGTCTTGAACTGCTTTCCACCAACGAAGGTGATGTCGCCCGGGGCTTCATCGGTGCCGGCCAACAATGAACCAAGCATTACTGCGTTTGCACCGGCAACCAATGCCTTTGGAATATCACCGGAGTACTGCAAACCACCGTCGGCGATTACTGGAACACCGGCAGGCTTACATGCAAGCGACGCCTGGTAAACAGCAGTGACCTGTGGCACACCAACACCGGCAACAACACGAGTGGTGCAAATAGAACCTGGACCAACGCCGACCTTTACGCCATCGGCACCGGCATCAACAAGTGCCTGTGCTCCCTCGCGAGTAGCAACGTTGCCACCAATGATGTCTACGTTCTTGGCAAATGGTTCTGCCTTCAACTTGGCAATCATTTCTAGAACTGCGTTGTTGTGACCGTGAGCGGTGTCAACAACCAGAACGTCAACGCCGGCATCAATCAGAGCCATTGAACGTTCCCAAGCATCCTGACCAACACCAACTGCGGCAGCAACTAGCAAACGACCATTGGCATCCTTTGATGCAAGTGGGTACTTCTCTGACTTATCGAAGTCCTTCACGGTGATCAAACCGCGAAGCTTTCCGTTGCCATCAATAAGAGGTAACTTTTCGATGCGGTGCTGAGCAAAGATGCCGATTGCGTCATCCGGGTTGATGTCGTGCGGTGCCGTAATAAGAGGCATCGGAGTCATTACATCTTTAACCAAAGTTGTGGTGCGCTGAACATCAAGCACAAAGCGCATATCGCGGTTGGTCACAATGCCAACTAGGCGGTCGTCTTCATCAACAACCGGCAACCCCGATACTCGGTAGCGGCCGCAAAGGTCGTCGACTTCTTGAATGGTTGCAAAAGGAGTGGTGGTTACCGGGTGGGTAATCATTCCGGCTTCCGAGCGCTTGACCAGGTCAACCTCGCTGGCCTGACGATCTAGTGAAAGGTTGCGGTGCAGCACACCAATGCCGCCTTGGCGGGCCATGGCGATTGCCATGCGGGCCTCAGTCACGGTGTCCATGGCCGATGAAAGCAACGGAACGTTGATCTCAATGCGCTTGGTGATGCGGGTCTTGGTGTTTACCCCCGAAGGAACGATGTTTGATTCGCCCGGCAGGAGCAGAACGTCATCGTAGGTGAGGCCAATAAAGCCAAACGGGTCATTTTGAGTCATCGAGGGTCCTAGCTGCGGAAGGGCACTTTTCCCAATTCTACCGGCTCATCAGGGGGCAAATATCGGGGTAATCTTGGAGGCAATGTGCAACGGCGCTCGTGCCGTGCCGAATCATCCATGGAGGTTGGTTTGAACCGACTACTAAAGGGACCAGCACGCGCGATTGGCGCACTGATTGCTGGCTTCCTAATCTTCGCGGGGCTCTTGACCGCATCTCCGGCGAGCGCCGCTGATGCCGACCCAAGTACCTTCGCCTACACAATTGCTGGAACCCTGCAGCAAGATGACACCCCGATAACCGGTGTGACCATCATTGCTAGCAAGGATGCTGAGAAGTTCGAAACCAAGTCAGATGAATTCGGTGAGTGGACCATCATGGTTCCTACCGATGGCATTTGGAAGGTGGAGCTAGACACCACCACGATTCCAAAAGAATTCAACCTGGCAAATAAAGATGGTGCGGTCAACGAAGCTGACCTAAGCCAGACAGACTTTGCAGCGGTGCTTTTCAAATTTGGTACCGACGTCGTCGTGAAGCAGAGTTTCACTGATCAACTACTGGTTCGTGTTTTCGCAGGTTTCAACTTTGGATTGATGCTGGCGATCGCCGCTATCGGCATCACGCTGATCTATGGCACCACCGGTCTAAACAACTTTGCCCACGGTGAAATGGTTACCCTGGGCGCAATGATGATGTGGTTGTTCTACAGCTTCTTCCAATGGAACATCTTGGTTGCTGGCTTGGTGGCAGTTGCCGCTGTGACCGCATTCGGTTGGGCACAGGATGCCGGAATTTGGAAGCCGCTTCGTAAGCGTCGCCTTGGCCTAAACCAGATGATGATTGTGTCGATTGGTTTTGGAATCGTGGCCCGGTACTTGATTTTGTTGTTCTTCGCAGGTGACACCAAAGATATCTCTGGTGCCGCCACTGTTATTCAGCTAGGCCCAATCTTTACCTCAGACGTGACCTTGGTCAGCATGGTTATCAGTGTGCTTGCCCTGCTAGGTGTTGCGTACTTCCTAACCCGCACCCGAATCGGTAAGGCAACGCGTGCAGTGAGCGACAACTCATCACTTGCGGCCTCAACCGGTATTGACGTTGAGCGAATCATTCGCATTGTTTGGGTTGTTGCCGCGGCGCTCACCGGTCTTGCCGGTGTGCTTTACGGGCTGCAGTTCCAGGGCAACTGGTCGATGGGCTATGACATCTTGCTATTGCTTTTTGCTGCAGTGACTCTTGGTGGTCTTGGTGCCCCACTGGGTGCTGCGGTGGGTGCACTAATTATCGGTATGGTCGTTGAGGTTTCAACGCTGTTCATGCCATCAGAGCTCAAGTACGTGAGCGCCTTGTTGATCTTGATTGTGATCTTGGTGGTCCGACCTCAGGGTGTACTTGGTAAGAAGCAGAGAATCGGCTAAGGATAATCATGGATATCATTCAAATCTTGTCTCTAGCTCTAAATGAGCTTGTAGCACCGATGACCGTTGGCTACATTCTTTGTGCGATCGGCCTTGCAGTGCACTTTGGCTTCACCGGTCTGCTCAACTTTGGCCAGGCAGCCTTTGCGGCACTAGGCGCATATGGCTACGGGTATGCCGTTCTGGTCTTTGGTTGGGATCTTTGGGGAGCCATTCTCTTTGGTCTAATTTGCGCGATGGCATTTGCTGCGCTTCTAGGTATTCCTACCTTGCGTTTGCGCGCCGACTACCTGGCAATCGTGACTATCGCGGCGTCACAGGCCTTGCGTTTTACTGTGGGTTCGTCCACTGCGGCACCAATTACCGGTGGTTCAGCTGGTCAAAGTCAGTTCGGTGAAAGTTTCTACGCACTAAACCCATTCCCTGAAGGTGAATACAACCTTGGAACTGTGACACTCACAAATCTAGAACTTTGGATGCGAGTAGTTGCTTGGGGTCTAGTAGCTATAGCGGCGCTTTTCGTATTTGCTTTGACTCGCAGTCCTTGGGGGCGTGTGCTCAAGGGTATTCGTGAAGACGAAGATGCAGTTCGTGCGCTTGGTAAGAACGTGTTTGCCTACAAACTGCAGGCACTGGTTATTGGTGGTTCAATCGCAGCATTTGGTGGCATGGTCTTCGTGATGTCATCACAGGCAAACGAACCAACAAACTGGGGCACCAACTTTACCTTTATCACCTGGACAATCTTGCTGCTTGGTGGTGCCGCCACCATTCTTGGTCCAATTGTTGGTGGGATGGTTTTCTTCGCCTTGCTTACTCTGATTGAAAGTTTCCTAGAAATTCTGGTGAACGCCGGACTTCTACCTTTCTTGCTCATCGAGCAGGTTGCTCAAATTCGATTCCTTCTAGTTGGTCTGATCCTCATGCTCTTGGTGATCTTTAGGCCACAGGGATTCTTCGGAAACAAAAAGGAGATGCAGTTCAATGGCTAATGACATTTCAGTTGGTAAGGCTGAGCCTGGCTGCAAAAAAATCGACCCCATACTTGTAGCTGACAACGTGACACGTCAGTTTGGTGGTCTAACTGCTGTTGACGTCAAGCACGTTGAAATTCCACGCGGCAAGATCACGGCGCTTATTGGCCCTAACGGTGCCGGTAAGACAACTTTCTTCAACCTGCTTACCGGTTTCGATAAACCCAACACCGGCACCTGGACTTACGAGGGTAAGGACCTTGCTGGCATGCCTTCATACAAGGTTGCTCGTCTTGGAATGATTCGAACCTTCCAGTTGACCAAGGCGCTTAGCTTGTTGACCGTTATCGACAACATGCGCCTAGGAGCACAGGGTCAAGCCGGAGAGGGCTTCTTCAAGGCTTTCATTCGCCCGCTTTGGTCTGCGAACGAAAAGCGCATCACTGCCAAGGCAGATGAACTGCTTACTCGTTTCAAACTTGATGCCAAGCGTGAAGATTACGCCGCTGCACTATCGGGTGGTCAGCGCAAGTTGCTAGAAATGGCTCGTGCGTTGATGAGCGATCCAAAGCTTGTGATGCTTGATGAGCCAATGGCCGGTGTTAACCCTGCCTTGACCCAGAGCCTGCTTGAGCACATTAAGGATCTGAAGAACAACGGAACTACAGTCCTTTTTGTTGAGCACGACATGCACATGGTGCGCAACATATCCGACTGGGTAATCGTGATGGCTGAAGGCAAGATTGTTGCCGAGGGCCCGCCTTCGCAAGTTATGAAGGATCAGGCAGTGATTGATGCATACCTTGGTGCTCACGCAGACACCGATTTGGGTACCGTGGCAATCAACAAAATCAAGGTAGGTAAGTAATGGCTAGCAAGACTCCAGTAGTTGAAGCAAAGGACCTGCACGCAGGTTACCTGCCTGGCATCAACATTCTTAACGGATGTTCTTTGACTGCAAACCAGGGTGAACTAATTGGCATCATCGGCCCTAACGGTGCCGGTAAGTCAACCTTGCTAAAGGCAATCTTTGGTCAGGTAAACGTTCGCAGCGGAAACATCCTGTTGAACGGTGAAGACATCACCGGCCTAAAGGCAAATAAGTTGGTTGAAAAGGGCGTTGCATTTGTGCCTCAGACCAACAACGTTTTCCCAAGCCTAACTATCGAAGAAAACCTTGAGATGGGTGTTTTCCAGAACCCAAAGGATTTCAAGGAACGCTACGATTTCGTGGTTAGCCTGTTCCCTGATCTAGACAAGCGCAAGGCACAAAAGGCCGGCGGACTTTCAGGTGGTGAGCGCCAGATGGTTGCTATGGGTCGCGCCCTGATGGTGAACCCATCGGTGTTGCTTCTGGATGAGCCATCGGCTGGTCTGTCACCGGTTCGTCAGGACGAGGCGTTCCTTCGCGTTCGCGAGGTAAACCAGGCCGGCGTTACCGTGATCATGGTTGAGCAGAACGCACGCCGTTGCCTGCAGATCTGTGACCGCGCATACGTGCTTGATCAAGGCAAGGATGCACACACCGGCACTGGACGTGAGCTACTGACTGACCCGAAGATGATCAAGCTATACCTGGGCGATCTAGCCGATCAGAAGTAGTTCCGATCAAAAAATAAAAACTAAACGTAACAACAAAACCCCCAAGCAATGCTTGGGGGTTTTGTTTTGAACTAGTTATTACTTAACTGTGCTACCAAGTACGGTCTTAACCAACTTGAAAGTACCTGCTGCTGAGTAGCGGTAGATACCAATGTAAGCACCAGTTGGGTCACCGTTCTTGTCGAACTCGATCGCACCGGTCTTACCGTCGTAGTTGATCTTCTTGCCAGCCTTAAGGGCAGCTAGGCCGTCCTTGAAGTTAGTAACAGTAACCTTGCCAGCGCCAGCCTTTGAAATCTCAGTGATCTGAGACTTGATGCCAACACCAGAAGCATCCTTAGCAGCCTGAGCTGCAAGTGCACCAATGATTACTGCGTCGTATAGTGACTCACCGTAGGTGAAGTCAGTTAGGGTCTTGCTGGTGTACTTCTTGTATGAAGCAACAAGCTTTGCCTTGAATGCGTCGTCAAGAGCCTTACCAGGGATCGATGCCTTGGCACCGTTTAGGTAAGTTGCGTATGACTCCTTTGAGTAGTCAACAGCGTTACCGTCTACTAGGTAAACGTTTCCACCAGAGAAACCCTTTGCCTGTAGAGCAGGGATGATCTTCTTTGACTCGTTGTATGAAACGATGACAACTGCGTCTGGGTTACCCGCTAGTGCCTTGTCAACGTAAGAAGCTACTGAAGTCTCGTTCTCTGGGAACTCGATTGAAGTAACAGTTGCCTTACCCTTTTCAAGAACTGACTTAACCTGTGCGTTTAGTCCGATACCGTATGGGGTGCTCTGGAATAGAACTGCAACAGATGAAGCGCCATCCTGCAGGATCTGGTTCGCTAGAACGCGACCCTGTAGTAGGTCAGAAGGAGCAGTACGGAAGTAGAAACCGTTGTCCTTCCAGTTGGTTAGGTCAGGCGCAGTGTTTGAACCTGAGATCTGAACAACCTTTGCACCAGTGATCTTGTTGATGATCAAACGAGTACGACCTGAAGAGGCAGCACCGATAATTAGGTCAACCTTGTTAGCCAAGTGCTTGGTTGCTGAAGCCTGTGATACAGCTGGGCTGTCACCATCTGCTTCGTCAAGAATGTCTAGTGTTACCTTCTTGCCAAGAACTCCACCAGCAGCGTTGATCTCGTCAACAGCTAGGTGTAGACCTGCAATTTCAGGTGGTACTAGGAATGAAAGACCACCAGTTAGAGGCACGATTGCACCAATCTTTAGCTGGCTGTCTGCTGCTGATGCTGGTACAGATGCACCGAACACCAATGCTGCAGCTGCTACTGATGCAACAGCACCAGCAACTTTGCGCTTTGAAACGTTCATTAAGAACTCCTATTTATTACTCCATGGAACGAACCGCGTCTATGCGGCACGTGAGATTTAGCCTAATCAGTTATCGGGGACAACAAAAATTAAGTCGTAACAAAA
>CANGJO010000018.1 GCA_947454285.1 Microbacteriaceae bacterium
ATTTCTGCGTTGCGACCTTCAACCTGTGACTGTGCGCTCTGAATTGCACGACTAACAATCTTTGACTCAATTGCGGTGTCATCAGGCACCGATGAGCGGTTCATCAACGATGCTGCAGCGCCAGAGTTGAACAGGCGCATCAGGTCATCGGTCAATGAAAGGTAGAAACGAGATTCACCCTTGTCACCCTGACGACCAGCACGACCACGCAACTGGTTGTCGATGCGGCGTGACTCGTGGCGCTCTGTACCCAGAACGTAAAGGCCGCCAACTTCAAGAACCTTCTCTGCCTCAACTGCAACTTCTGCCTTGATCTTTGCAAATTCTTCTGCCCATGCAGCCTCATAGGCCTCTGGATTTTCATCGTTATTCAAACCGCGCTTGCTAAGTGCATCAACGGTTAGGAACTCGGCGTTTCCACCAAGCATCACGTCTGTACCACGACCGGCCATGTTGGTAGCCACGGTTACTGCACCAAGACGACCAGCCTGAGCAACAATTGCTGCTTCACGTGCGTGGTTCTTAGCGTTTAGAACTTCGTGACGAACGCCTTCCTTAGCCAAAAGCTTTGAAAGGTATTCGCTCTTCTCAACGCTGGTGGTACCAACCAAAACCGGCTGGCCATTCTTGTGGCGCTCTGCGATGTCGCGCACAACCATGTTGAATTTGATTTCTTCGTTCTTGTAGATCAAGTCAGGCTGGTCAAGACGAACCATCGGTTTGTTGGTTGGAATTGGAACCACGCCCAGCTTGTAAGTAGACATGAACTCGGCTGCTTCAGTTTCAGCAGTACCGGTCATACCCGAAAGCTTGTTGTAAAGACGGAAGTAGTTCTGCAGGGTAACGGTGGCAAGAGTCTGGTTCTCGGCCTTAACCTCAACGCCTTCCTTTGCTTCAATCGCCTGGTGAATACCCTCGTTGTAGCGACGGCCGGCAAGAATTCGACCGGTGTGCTCGTCAACGATAAGAACTTCGCCGTTCATCACTACGTAGTCTTTGTCGCGCTTGAAAAGTGCCTTCGCGCGAATTGAGTTGTTCAAGAATGAAATCAGCGGAGTGTTTGCTGATTCGTAAAGGTTTCCGATACCTAGGTAGTCCTCTACCTTGGCAATGCCAGGCTCAAGAATTCCAATGGTGCGCTTCTTCTCGTCAACTTCGTAGTCGATAACCGGCTGAAGCTTTTCGGCAATCTTGGCAAACTCGTTGAACCAACGGTTTGCTTCACCCGAGGAAGGACCAGAGATGATCAACGGAGTACGAGCCTCGTCAATCAGAATCGAGTCAACCTCGTCAACCACTGCAAAGAAGTGTCCGCGCTGAACCATGTCTTGCTGCTGCCACGCCATGTTGTCGCGCAGGTAGTCAAAACCAAATTCGTTGTTAGTTCCGTAGGTGATGTCGGCAAGGTACTGCTCGCGACGCTCGTTTGGATCCTGACCAGAAATGATGCAGCCGGTGGTCATGCCCAGGGTGCGGAAAACGCGGCCCATTAGGTCTGACTGGTAGCTAGCCAAGAAGTCGTTAACTGTAATTACGTGCACACCGCGACCAGCGATTGCATTTAGGTATGCAGGAAGGGTTGCCACCAGGGTCTTACCTTCACCGGTACGCATTTCGGCAATGTTGCCAAGGTGCAGAGCGGCACCACCCATGATCTGAACGTCAAAGTGACGCATGCCAAGGGTGCGCTTTGAAGCCTCGCGAACGGCGGCGAAGGCTTCTGGAAGTAGGTCGTCTAGGCTCTCGCCGGCTGCGTAGCGTTCACGCAGAACGCTGGTCTCATTGGCCAACTCTTGCTCAGACAGGTTGCTGAAGTCATCTTCAAGGGCATTTACGGCTGTCGCGTAGTTGCGCAGCTTCGCAAGGAGGCGTCCTTCGCCAGCGCGCAGGACTTTATCGATGATTGATGCCAAGATTTTGCTCCGTACCGGTCGATTGGTTCTGGGTTCAATCTTAGGCGAAAGCCCCCGGCCCAATTGGGCCGGGAGCTGATGCTCAGGACGCTCTCAGAGAACGCTAGGACAGGGTAATTACGCCCGAAGAGGCGTGCAAGCCTCTGCGCTTGTACGAGCTACCCGTTCAATGTAATTACCCCGTAATTCCAGCCTTTGCGGCGGTAGACCACGCTTGGCTTACCGGTCTCAGAGTCCTGGAATAGGTAGAAATCGTGACCGATTAGCTCCATGTGATACAGGGCGTCGTCAACGGTCATCGGGGTGGCCTCAAACTCCTTGCGGCGAATGACCACCGGGCTCTCGCCCATGTCTGGGGCGGTTGGTTCAGCCGGAGCGGCCACCTTGCCCAACAGCACATCTGAGTCGGCTGGGCGAATGTCTAGCTCGGCAAAGTCGTGGGCGCTAAGTTCGCTGGCACCAAGTGAGCCGTGGTGACCCTTTCGGCGATCACCGGCACGACGAAGACGTTCAGACAACTTGCCCAGGGCAATGTCAAAGGCGGCAAATTTATCGCCAGCATGAGCCTCGGCACGAATTACGTGACCGGGTTCAAAAACGGTAAGTTCCACTTGATCCTCTGGGCCGGAATTTCGGCTGTGATCGTGGCGGGTCACTTTGATATCCAGGGCCTGAACCTTGTGAGCCAACTGCTCTACTTTGTGGGTTCGGTCCGATACGTATTCTCGAAAGCGATCCGAGACGGTGAGGTTGCGGGCTGTGATTTTGACTTCCATGATGACCTCATATCTACGGGCAACATTGCCTGTGAATGAAAGGTATACCTTAAACGGATTCCGCGTGGCGTTTTTGCTGATTTTTTGGAAGTGTCTCGGCGAAGGCAACAAACCCCAAAACCTGAACCCCGATACCCCCAAGCGCACGAGCGGCCTCGGTGAAGGTTGCGCCGGTGGTGACGATGTCGTCAATGAGTATTGCCTGGCTTCGCGGTGGTTTGCCATTGGCCTGCATAGTGCCCACTAAATTGGTGCGCCGATCTTTTCCGCTGAGCGCAGCTTGGTCGGCAATTAATTTTGCTGACTCTAGAGAAAACCCCAGTCCACCGTAAACCGGGACGAGTAGTTTGTGTTGTTTAGCAATTTGCCGACTCAATCCGTTGGCGAGGATTTTGGCCGGAACAAAACCGCGAGATGCAAACGACTTTGTTTTACTGGGCATGTAAACCAGCGAAGAGTTTTGTAATTCAAAATTCTCAAACGCCGGCAACATGGCATTGCAGAATATTTTTGCCAGCGACGTTTGTTGCGCCTCTTTGAACTCGTGCATCAACATTGCAATTTGCGAGGTGTAGGTGGTCGTGGCAAATCCATCAATCCCCTGCCTTGAAACCTTTGCGACTTTCAGATTCAGTTTTCGTTGGCAAGGCTCGCACAAGTTTGAACCAGCGGTTTTGCAAAGAATGCAATTGCTGGGTAGCAGCAGATTTAGAAAGTCTTCAAATACATCCACGCTTCAGAATTGCATGGCGTGGCAACCCGAAGATTGCCGAAAGAATATCGGTGTAAAACTGCCCGAATTATTTTCTGGCCGAATTAATTTCCTGGGAAGTGCAGCGCCTGAACGGCTGTGGCTACCAATGCCCAGTTTGATCCACGGAACTGATACATGGCTGTGCCGATATCCAGAATGAAAACAGATGCAGCCTGACCGGAACCAACCACCTTGTCACCATCACGAATTGCAGTGAGATATCTGGTGCCACCACCAACCATTGCAATGATTGGCTGATTGTAAGAATCAACGCTTTGGCCGAGAACTGCGATGCGAATGTTGTCTAGCCAAGTAACTGACTGCGCACCCAATTGCCCCACAGGTTTGATTGGAGCTCCAAGGCCAACCGGAAGGCCGTCTTTGTCTCGAATCACCGCTGCAACATAAACGCGGTTGTTGTCTTTGGTCCCGGCGGCAACAACAATGCGACTGCCCTCATTGCTCATCGAGAAACTAAGGCGATCGCTTTCGCCCAACCAACCACTGTTGAAAGGCACGCGCTTACCGTCTGGAGCGAAAACCATAATCTGGCGATTTCCGCTCTTTGGAATTACCCAGGCATAACCAGTGGCATCAAGAATCGGTGACAGAAAGCCGTCACCCTTAATCAAGAGCTTTGGTTCCTGAATAATCTTGCCCAGTGCCGTTTGGTAGATGCCATCCGGAGTTGTCACCAAGACGGTCTTCTCTTCAGTGTTCATTGCAAAATCAATTGCATTTAGTTGACTCAATAGAGCCTTTGATCCCCCAATAGCTCTTGAACCTTCGCTATCAAGGTGAACTAACTCGTTTTCGTATAGCGCCACCGGCGTGACGATTTGATTTTGAGAAGTTGGGAAAGTCCAACTGTTTGCGTCAATCGAACTTCGCTGCACGGTCACGTTGACCGAATACACACTGTTTAGCTGAACCAAAGTTTCGCGAATTTGCACCTGCATCAATCTACGTTCAGCAGCCGATGCCTGAAGAGCCTTTGCCGAAAGGTCAACCGTTGCAATACCATCGGCCACCGTCACGGTACTTAGTGACAACTTCGTTCCTGAAGGAATAGCGCTTTTTACCGCCGGGGCAAGCCATTCACTTGGACCACCAAGGAGTGCGGTAACCAATCTGGTACTAGTCGACGCACGTGATGGGAACCAACGCACGTCAGGCACAAGTTGTTTCAATTGGTTATCAAAGAAATAAAGCGCGTACGCCTTGAAAACCACATCGAACACAGGTCGAATCACCGAGATTAAATTAGGTGCAGCACTGATACGCCACTGGCCCGCCTCTTTTGCAAGTTTGATTCGAACAGTCTGAATTGTTCCCGCTGGCATTGCCTGGTACTCACCACGCGCATTGATTTTTGCTGTGATTGGAATGCGAACGAGTGCAGTGCCGTCTACAGTCAAGGTGACCTTTGGGCTGCCATCCTGAATTAGGACCTCGGCATTTGGGTCCCACTGATTCATAAAAGTTGTTGTCAGGTAAGACTTAGCAACTTCGTAGTCATTCTGTGGGCCAGTGCCGGCGTTCAAGAAACCAAGAACAATTTCTTCTTGTGAGTCCTCCATTGTTGGACCAGAAGGTGAGTAATACAGGTAATCGGTTTCCAAACCTGATTCCACATTTGGACCAGTCTTGATCTCGCCACTCTTTGGCAATTGGGCGCAACCGGTGGTCAATAGCAAAAGAGCAGCCGTGACTAAGGCCAGTAGTGTCTTCAAATTCTTATTCATCGTTCACGCTCAATTCCGCTGAACGCTCCAGGGTTTTTGTTGGCGGCAACGGCAGCGGCGACTGAGTGAAGACCATTCCCTGTCGACGAGGCAGAGTCAATCTAAATGACGCGCCCTCGTTCGGCTTAGCCCACACCTGCAACCACCCACCGTGCAGCTGAGTATCTTCAAGCGAAATCGCCAGACCAAGACCTGTTCCGCCGGTGGTGCGTTTACGCGCTGGGTCGGCTCGCCAGAATCGGTCAAACACTCGGTCGACTTCTGCACGGGTCATGCCAATTCCAGAATCTGTAACGCTAATTGCAACCGCCGATTCACTCATGCCGACAGCAATACCGATAGGTCTGCTCTCACCGTGCTCAATCGCATTAGCCAACAAATTTCTGATTAGTCGTTCAATTCGGCGACCATCGATCTCGGCATCAACCGGACCACTTGGAATATCGATCTCAATTACCGAACCTCGGCTCTGTGCCAGCGGCTCAAGTCCGGCAATTGCAGAACCCACGATGCCATTCACATCTTGAATTTCAAGATCGGCGGCAACCGCACCGGCGTCATAGCGCGAAATTTCCAGCAAGTCATTGAGTAGCACTTCAAAGCGTTCAATCTGGTCATGCATTAATTCGGCAGAGCGCTTTGCAGCCGGTTCAAGTTTTTCGCGACTGGCAAAAATAATGTCACCGGCAAGTTTGATGGTGGTCAGCGGAGTGCGAAGCTCGTGAGAAACGTCAGATACAAAGCGTTGCTGCATTTTAGATACGCTGGCCAACTTTGTAATTTGCTTCTGCAAAGAATCGGCCATTCGGTTAAAGGACCTAGCCAACGTGGCAATAACGTCTTCACCGCGCTCGGTAAGGCGGCGATCCAACGCACCCTCGGCAATTTCTTCGGAAACTGCTGCGGCCACCTGAACCGGTTTCACCAGCCAGTTGGTCACGAAGAAGCTAACGCCACCAATCAGGAACAACAGAATCAACATGCCCCAGAACAAAACACTCTGCACAAAATCCAGGGTCTGCTGTTCACCGTTTAGATCGAATACCAAATAAAGCTCGTACTTACCGGCTAGTGGAATTTCGATTGGCGAACCAACTACGATTCCTGGATGCACTTCCCCATTGGTCTGGGTAAGGCCAACCGATTGATAGGTAAGTTTTCCGGTGGCGGCCCGCACGCTGGTTTTTAGATCGGTGGGAATAACCTCGGTATCTAGGTCGGCCGAGATTGGACTCTGCAAAATTTGCGCGCCAACTTGACCAGGGGTGCGCAACAGCGCCACCTTTCGCGAATCAACTGTGCCTAGCGACTCTAAAGATGGCACCACTGAGTTCAAAAGTGTCTGCAGAGCAATTTCATCGGTCACCGTAGATGCCGAAAAGGTGTTTTGAACTTCAACCACGCCGCGTTCTGATTCGGCAAGAATTTGGTTTAGACGAGTTTGGTAGAGACCATTACCAATTGAGTACGAAAGAAATCCGCCCACAATAAGTAGCGCAATTCCAGAAAGCACAACGGTCGTAAAGACAGCACGAACCTGAAGGAATCGGCGAAAGAGACCGAGCGCCCAATCGATGGCGGCTCGTATTTTCATTTAGCCCTGGCCAGCCTTGTAACCAATGCCACGCACGGTGGTGACAATCTTTGGATTGTCTGGATCGTCTTCAATTTTTGAACGAAGTCTCTGCACGTGAACGTTTACCAAGCGAGTGTCTGCCTTGTAGTGGTAGCCCCAAACCGTTTCCAAAAGCATTTCACGAGTGAAAACCTGCTTTGGCTTAACAGCAAGTGTTAGCAACAAGTTGAATTCAAGTGGTGTAAGCAAAACCTTCTCACCCCCGCGACGAACCTCGTGACCCACGATGTCTAGAGTCAACGGGCCAATTTGAATTGTGTCTTCTGCAGCGCCGGCGATTGGACGAAGTCTTGCACGAATGCGGGCCAACAAAACCACTGGATCAAAAGGCTTGACCACGTAGTCATCGGCTCCGGCCTCAAGGCCACGAACGACATCGTCACTCTCTGTCTTTGCGGTGAGCATGATGATCGGTGTTCCAGACACTGAACGAATTTCTTCACAGACCTCGATGCCGTCTTTGCCAGGCAGCATTACATCAAGCAAAACCAAATCAGGTGCTTCAGCCTTGAAAGCATCGAGCGCTCCAGAACCGGCATCGTGGAAGCTAACGTCAAAGCCCTCAGATTCAAGAACAATGCCAACCATCTCGCGAAGTGCGTTATCGTCGTCGACGACCAAGATCTTGTGTGGCATGTGTTCCTCGAATCTAACTGCTAGTAGCGGTAGTGGTCTACCTTGTATGGGCCCTGCACTGGCACGCCAATGTAGCGGGCCTGATCGTTGCTCAACTGAGTCAATTCAACACCAAGAGCGCTCAAGTGCAAACGGGCAACTTTTTCATCCAAGGCCTTTGGAAGAATGTGCACGCCTAGTTCGTATTCGCTCAACTTGGTGAACAACTCAATCTGAGCCAAAACCTGGTTGGCAAACGAGGTGCTCATCACGAAGCTTGGGTGCCCGGTGGCATTTCCAAGGTTCATCAGGCGACCCTCGCTCAGAATCAAAACCGAGCGACCATTTGGCAAGCGCCACTCGTGAACCTGAGGCTTGATCTCAACCTTTTCAACACCCGGGATGCGGTTGATGCCAGCCATGTCTACCTCGTCGTCAAAGTGACCAACGTTGGCAATGATTGCCTGGTGCTTCATCTTCATTAGGTGCTCTGGCTTAATGATCGCGGTGTTACCGGTTGCGGTTACAAAGATGTCTACGGTTTCGAGAACCGATTCAAGGGTTGCCACCTGGTAGCCATCCATGACTGCCTGCAGCGCACAGATTGGATCGATCTCGCTAACGATTACTCGAGCGCCCTGACCGCGAAGTGCGTCGGCCGAACCCTTGCCAACATCGCCGTAGCCGGCAACGAAGCAGGTCTTTCCGCCGATCAAGGTATCGGTTGCACGGTTAAGACCGTCTGGCAGTGAGTGACGAATGCCGTACTTGTTGTCGAACTTTGATTTGGTTACCGAGTCGTTCACATTGATGGCCGGGAACAAAAGTTCGCCGCGCTTGTGGAACTCGTATAGACGGTGAACGCCGGTTGTGGTTTCCTCGGTAACACCCTTGATCTCACTTGCGATACGAGTGAAACGAGTTGGGTCATTCTTTAGAGACTTGCGAAGAAGCTCAAGAATTACGCCGTACTCTTCACTGTCGTCTGCGCCAGTTGCCGGAACCGATCCAGCGATTTCAAATTCACGACCCTTGTGAACAAGCAATGTTGCATCGCCACCGTCATCAAGAATCATGTTTGGGCCGGTGTAATTTTCGCCCGCTGCTTCTGCTTCTGCAGACCAGTCAAAGATGCGATCTGTGCACCACCAGTACTCGTCTAGGGTTTCGCCCTTCCAAGCGAATACCGGAGTACCCGATGGGTTCTCGACGGTTCCGTTTGGGCCAACCACAACTGCAGCGGCAGCTTCGTCTTGAGTAGAGAATATGTTGCAAGAAGCCCAGCGAACCTGCGCACCAAGTGCAACCAAGGTCTCAATCAGAATTGCGGTCTGCACAGTCATGTGCAGTGAACCGGTGATGCGTGCACCCTTTAGTGGTTGCGCTGCGGCAAATTCCGCACGCAGTGACATCAGGCCAGGCATTTCATTTTCAGCCAGACGAATCTGGTGACGGCCGGCTTCGGCAAGGGTTAAATCGGCAACTTTGTAATCAAAGGCAGTGATGGTTTTAGACATGATGCTTACGCTTTCTGCTGGATGAGATTTAGAACCTCATCACGGATCTGGGTCATCTTGGCCTCGGTTGAGGCCTCAACGTTCAAACGCAGTAGCGGCTCTGTGTTCGATGCACGAACGTTGAACCACCACCAGTTACCAGCATCAGCAGGCTTGCCTAGCTCTTGTTTATTTGTTGCGGTGATGCCGTCAAACTCGTCAAAGTCGGCACGGTCTGCAAAAGCAGCCTGTACGCGAACCTTGGCGGCTGTGACATCTGAAACGGTGGAGTTGATTTCACCGCTCAAGTAATAAGGATTGTACTTTTTCGCGAATTCCGAAAGAGGCTGATCTTGTGTTCCAAACTCTGCCAACACGTGCATGGCCGCCAACATTCCGTTATCGGCACCCCAAAAATCACGGAAGTAATAGTGGGCGCTGTGCTCGCCACCAAAAATAGCGTTGGTTGCCGCCATTTGGTCCTTGATTAGCGAGTGGCCAACCTTGGTCTTTACTGGGCGGGCGCCGTCTTCGGCGATTACCTCTTCAACCACACGCGAGGTCAGCAGGTTGTGCAGCACGGTGATCGGTGCGCCAGGGTTGGTGCGCTTTTCACGAGCAATCTCACGGTGAGCCACAATTGCGGCTACCGCAGACGGAGTTACCGAGTTACCCTTTTCATCGATCACGAAGCAACGGTCGGCATCGCCATCGAACGCCAAACCAATATCGGCTCCGTGTTCAACAACGGCATTTTGCAAGTCCACCAAATTCTTTGGGTCCAACGGGTTGGCCTCGTGGTTTGGGAAGGTGCCGTCAAGTTCAAAGTACATCGGAATAATTTCCAGCGGCAATGCTGCAAGATCGCTGGCGTGACCAAGAACTGCAGGAACAGTCATTCCGCCCATACCGTTGGCCGCATCAACCACAACCTTTAGTGGGCGAATGCCAGAAAGATCAACCAGTTCGCGCAGGTAGCTGGCGTACTGAACCAGAATATGCTGATCGCGGTAACCACCCGGTGTAGCTACTTCGTCGATTCCGTTTTCAATGTAAACCTTCGCGCGGTCGCGAATGGCTGCCAGACCGGTGTCCATGCTGATGCCGCGCGCGCCCGCACGAGAAAACTTGATGCCGTTGTAAGCAGCTGGGTTGTGACTGGCGGTAAACATTGCTGCCGGCGCATCAAGCACGCCAGAGGCAAAATAACTTTCGTCTGTTGAGCAAAGTCCGATTGAAATCACATTGGCACCGCGAGCCTGAGCTCCAGCGGCAAACGCGTCGGCAAATTCCGGAGACGAGTCACGCATATCGTGGCCAACCACTACATCTTTACCGGCTGCACCAAGCTCGTCTACGAACCCGGCGGCAAGCGCGGCAACGATTTCTGTAGTTAGAGATTTGCCGACCAAACCGCGTACGTCGTAGGTCTTGACGATTGCGTCCCAATCAATATTCATTAGGCCAAGTTTACCAAGCCACACCCCCGCCCCGGGCCGGGTCAGCGACCCATCCGCACCAAGCCACCCCCGCTGTCTAAACTGGGGCCATGGCTGAAATCTCGCGATCCAAGGGCACCAATCGTGACCGTCACGGCCGCGGTATTCGCCAGCCCCTGCTGAGCAACCTGCTGCGCAACGGAGGCCGCCACTCCAGCTTTGAGCAGATTGTCTCTGGCACCTGCGAGTACCTAAAAAATGCCTGGCCAGAAGAACTGATTGACCTCAATTGGGAGGTCGTTGATGCTCCGTCAATCAAGCCGGAATCAAAGGGCGTTCGCCGCTGGGCCGTGAAGCGCGACGAAATGACCATCGTGATTTATCGGGTTCCAATCGAGCGCCTTGGTCACCACAGTCGCGCAGACGCACTACACGAACGCATGCACATTGAAGAATATGTTTTCGCCGCGGTTGGCCACTTGATTGGCAAAGACCCGTGGGACTTGGTTCCCGAGCGCTACCGCGACTAAGCGTTCCTAGCTAAGAGTTCTAGCGAACAGCTTTAACGAACATTTACTGAAACCTTGCCACCGGCATTCTTTTGATCCAACACCGATATGTTCGCGACCGTGCCGTTGATGTCTGTAATCAGGTTTGCGTAAAGCGGTGCATCGCTGCCATTGAATGAATATGTTGAACCGGCGGCGATCTCAAGCACATCAATCTGACCGGTCTTGTCGTTGTAAATACACAACTTAGAAATTCCAGCACTTGGAGCGGTGATGTTGCGCTTGCCACTGAACTTCTCGGCGGCTGGTATCCAAGTGAAGTCCGGTGCCGATGAAGCGGTGACGCGCGAAAGACGAATTGCCGTCTGCACCTCGGCATCCGCCGAAATCAACGCAACGTAGTTGCCATCCTTCAATCCAGGAATTTCAAGATCGGTGACAGATCCCGCATTCACGGTTGAACGCACAACTGTGCCGAAGGTCTTGGAATCGGCTCCAACGATTTGCGCGGTCACGGTTGTATTTGTTTTACCCGGCACAAAGATGCGAAGCACCGGAACAAGATCTGCGTAGTCAGCATTGGCCGCCATCAACTTTGCGGCCTGCGTACTGCCACGCACAAAGATTCCAGGAATCACCTGTTGCTTGGCAAATGCCGGTGAAGGTGAAACGTAATCAACACCGGCTGCGCTCAAACCACGAACGGTTCGTTGTTGAATCCACGCAGCAACAGCACCACCGTTTGCGGTGACGTGAGTTACAAAGCTCTTGGTCTTTGGAACCACACCTGCCAGTGGCACCACTGTGGTCTTACCGGCCACAACTGCAATTCCATTTAGACCCGGAGCCTCAACCGAACCGGCCTCACTAAAAATTTCTAGGCTCACGGTTGAATCAACTTGAGTGGTGTTGCGCAAAATCAAAAGTGCTTCGCGCCCAGTTGTGGTTGATCCACCAACCAACCAAAGATCGTTCGATGGCAGCTGGCAGTTGGTTGCCGCCAAGCCCTTGAGTGTGGCACCAGCAGCATTTTGGAATTGGCTGGCGTTCAACAACACAGAGCCCTGATCGGTTACTCCGTTAGGTGCGGTCACCGTGTAAACACCATCGCTAGATGAAACTGAGGCACCATTGCTGGCATTGAATTGGCTTACGTAGGCCACATTGCCCACGTGCTCAAAGTTGCCAAGCGTGGTGCCCTTGGCTCCACCGGCCTTAAATAGCGAGCCCGGGCAGGCCAGCGTCAAGTCGCGCGCCTTTACATCTAGCGATGAAGCGGCCGGAACATTACCAATCTGAATTTCAAAACTTGGTGCCAAAAGCGTGCCACCAACCAAGGCAGCCAACACCGCAAACAGAATCACAATCTTTTTGAACATTAGTTTTCTTCACCAACCTCAACAAAGATCTGACTGTCACCAGAAACACGACGGCGCTGGTTGGCGCTAGGGATCGCTAACAAAACAAATCCAAGCAACACCGATAGCTGCACGGCCTTGGTGATTGACCACGGCGAATTAGGTTGCACGCCCGCGTTTAGCAACTTCTTATTTGGTTCGCGCACTCGCCACAGGTGACCGGTATCGGTAGAGCCAACCGCTTCGAGTTCCTTTACTGAATCAAGAGCAACGCCAAGTTGTCCGGCAATCACTGAATTCTGATCTGGCACCAAAACATAGCCAATGCCGGCCTCGTCAATGGTCTTTTGCAAGTCGCTACCGTTTGCCGAAGCTAGGTCGGCAACTAGTTGTGCAAGGCGGTTGTATTCGCTGGCACGCTGTTGCTTTACGTTTGCCAACGCGAATCGGTAGCTCAAACTCACGTCT
The DNA here is from genome assembly GCA_947454285.1 of Microbacteriaceae bacterium. Taxonomy (GTDB): domain Bacteria; phylum Actinomycetota; class Actinomycetes; order Actinomycetales; family Microbacteriaceae; genus Rhodoluna. The sequence goes on from CANGJO010000018.1 coordinate 12,710, forward strand.
TCAAGTTGCACGCCATCGCCAGAAACAATCTCGGCACCAAAGGCAATCGAACCATCGGCATTGATCTCTGGATTAATGACCAGCATCTTCAGCGCACTGCCCTGCTCTGCCTCGGCGGCAACGATTGACGGCACCACGCGACCATCGGTGTATTTCAAATTCGGCGATGTGGTCACGGATAGGAACAGTGCCGGTGCAAGACAAAGCAAGGCAAGTGCGCCACCGATAATCTTGCGAGCCTTGGTTCGCTTGATCTCGTTCAGACCAAGCGTGAACAAGACCGCGATCAACAATCCAAAGATGCCAAGTAGTGCGGACGGTGAACCATTCACGAAATCAGTGGAACGCACGGTTGAACCAACGCCCACTGCGGCGAACGACAAGCTACTTACTAGCCAGCCAGCCGCAACCGTGGCGATGCCGATTGCCCAAAGCACAAATGCGATTCCCCAGCGCTTGCCCACCAAGGCCAAGAGCGCGATCAGAATAACCGGAATCAAAATCCAATTTGAGAATTGGCCAACTACCGGAAGGCTGGTTCCAAAACCTTCGCCCCCCAACATCATTTGCCACACCGGCGATTTGGCGCTTTGCTGTGGCAAGCCCGGATCTGCCAACAGAGCCAGCGGCTTCAGGAGGCCAAGTAGGTAATACAAAACGGTTGGGCCAAATACTGCTGCAGCAGGAAGTGGAATCCAAATCAAGAAGCCAAACTTGCGAATGCGTGAAGCAATCACCAATGCAAGCGCAACCAACAAAACC
>CANGJO010000019.1 GCA_947454285.1 Microbacteriaceae bacterium
CATCGGTGGGTAAATGAAGGAGTATGTGGGCAACCATGGCGTGGCGATAATGTGCTTCGTCTAGCTGATCAAAGATGGGCGCAAAGTTTTCTATCTCGTAACCGCACTTGCGCAGGTCAAGGACATCGGGGTAATAGGGGAACTTATAAAAGGGAATGTGCTTGATTTCAGGCTGGCCCTTGCGAATGCGCACCTTGGTGCTGGAATCGGCCTCGGCAACGCCCCAGTTAAGCGTTGCCTCGTCGGCCTCGCCTGCCTGCCAGTCGTTACTCATTGGTCAATATTGCCTGAATTACTTGACGATTTCTTTTAGTTTTCTGATCAACTGTTGCTGGCGTGCTTGCTCTTGGGCACCACTCTGCAGGTAGTTGGTTGTGTAGGCAAAGCCGATTCGGTGCTTGAAATCACCGAAGGCATTCTGGCCTCCTAGGCCATCGTGCCCAAATGAACTTGGGCTAAGCATGTCTTTGAAGCCAGGCACATCAAGCATGAAGCCATTTCCCCAAGCCGGGAATGGTCCGGTCTGAGATTCAAATTGCAGTGGGCCGGTTGATTGCAAAACTGTTGCAGCCTTCAAGGTGTCATCAGTGAGTAGGCGAATACCGTCAGTCTCTGTTGCGGCAGCCGAATAAATTTTTGCCAACGCATAGGCATTTGATACGCCACCTGCACCCGGCAATTCGGCGGCCAACAACTTTGGATTGTTGAATCCGGTTTCAACACTCTCAACGCGGTGATCAAGTGCGCCGCCAAAAGTCATGGCTTTGCCAAGCCAGTACGAATCAGATTCTGGTTCCGCGATAGTTGCGGTGCGTTTGCCATCCGTCACGAGTGGCGCAACATTCTTGAACTGTTCCTTAGGCAAACCAATCCATGCATCCAGCGATAGTGGTTCGGCAATTAGCTCTGAGAAATATTTACCCAGCGTCTTGCCAGTTATGTTGTGAACCAGTTTTCCAACCAGAGTTCCAAAAGTCAGTGCGTGATATCCGTGCGCAGTGCCCGGCTCCCAAAGTGGCACCTGCTTAGCAAGTTCATCTTCAATTGTGTGACCATCGGTGATTTCATCAATCGTGAGGTTTCGTCTAGTCGCAGAGAGCCCCGCCTTGTGTTGCAGTAACCACTTCACCGGAATATCTTGTTTGCCACCCTGCGCAAACTCTGGCCAGTAGAAACTGACCTTCTGCTCAAGGTCAAGCTTTCCCTCTTGAATCAGGCGATGCGCAAGAATTGACGCCAGCCCTTTAGTGCAAGAGAAAATAACCGAAACGGCATCTGCGTTCCAAGGTTTGCCGCCTTGAGTCTCGCCTTGCCAAAGGTTTACGACAGGTTTACCGTTTTCAAAAATGGCAAGCGATGATCCGCCCGGCACTGAACTGCCCTGCTCAAAAAACAGTTCAGCAAGTTCTTGGAACCTTGAGTCAAGAGTCATGGCTCTATCCTTTCACCTCTTAAGTACAAAATGCCCGGCGATTAGACCGGGCATTTTGCAACCATGGAAGGGTTAGATGAAGCTAGTGAATCTGGTTTATGGTTCCGGTTAGTGTGTTTAGCTCGGCCTCTAGTTCGGCCATTGCTTCTCCACCAGCCATTAGGTCGGTAATCTGATCGCGAGTACGCTCGCCCTTCGCAAAATCGTCAGCCTTCTGGCCACGGATTAGCACTGCAAAGTGGTCGCCCACGGTGAGCGCGTGCGAGACGTTGTGTGTCACAAGAATCACGGCAATGCCCTTGAGCTTTGCCTGCATAATGATGCGAAGCACGTGTGTAGCTTCCTTCACACCAAGAGCAGCGGTTGGCTCGTCAAGAATCAGAACCTTTGCACCAAAGTGAACCGCACGTGCAATTGCAGAAGCCTGACGCTCACCGCCAGAAAGACTTCCGATTAGGCGCTCTCCATCGGTGATGCGGGTAATACCCAACTGCTGCATCTCGCGAACAGCTGTCTCATTCGCATATTTGCGATCAAAGCGCTTGAACGGACCCCAGCCCTTAGTTGGCTCAACGCCAACAAAAAATGAACGACCGATAGACATCAACGGGAAAGTTCCACCGAACTGGTGAACAGTTGCAATACCGCGTTCGTTTGCATCTTTAGGTGACTTGAATCGTGCTTCTTGGCCATCCCATTCGACGGTTCCAGAAGTTGGTTCATGGAAACCTGAAAGCACCTTGATCAGTGTTGACTTACCGGCTCCGTTGTCACCGAGCAAGCAAAGAACCTGACCTGGGTAGACCTCAAGCGAGACATCATTCAAGGCCTGATAGCCAGCGAATACTTTTGAGACATTCTTTAGACGCAGGATTGGCTTCTTTGCTGCCTTAGTCATTCTTCTTCTCCTTCTTGCCACCCGATAGCGCCAAGCGACGGAATGTGTTGTTAGTTAGAACTGCTGCAAGAAGCAGTAGTCCAAGAATTAGAGCTGCCCAGTCGGCGTCCCAACCGGTGTAGTAGATACCCTGGTTCACAATTCCAAAAGTTACTGTTCCAAGAATCACACCAAGAGTTGACCCATATCCACCGGTAAGTAGAACACCACCAACAACTACTGCGATGATCGAGTTGAACACGAATGACTGACCAGCGGCCACCTGTGCACCGTTGTAGATACAGGTCTGGATAACACCAACAAGTGCAGCCCCAAAACCGCTGCCCATGAAAAGAGCAATGCGAACCTTGTTTACTGGAATACCAGTCGCGCGAGCTGAAATCATGTCGCCACCGATTGCGTAAATCCAGTTTCCGAAAATGCTCTTGTAAAGAACCCAAGAAACGATGATTGCAATAACAGCCCACCAGACCACTGCGGTTTCGAAAAGGCCAAAGATTAGATTTCCAAAAATAATTTGGAAGAAAGGATCTGCTGTCATTGTGACAGAGGTTGAACCAACGATCAGACGGGTTGCTCCAAGGGTTGCACCCATAACAATGAACATTGAAGCAAGAGTTACCACGAATGATGGAAGATTTGTTTTAGTCACTAGGTAGCCATTTAGCCAACCCACCAGCACACCAAATAGAAGTGCAGCGATTACACCAACCCAGGTTGGCAGCCCAAAAAAGCCCGAAAGAATCGCCATTGTCATGGAACTTGCGGCAAGAGTTGAACCAACAGATAGGTCCAGGTCGCCAGCGATCATTACAAGTGCAACTGGAAGCGCAATGATTCCAACCTCAGATGCAACGTTTAGCCAGCTGGCCCAACCACCTGCATCGGTGAATCCGCTTCCACCCGCGATGGAGAAAAAGATAAAGACGGCTACTGCGCCGATCAGCGCACCGAACTCAGGTCGGCGAGCGATGTTAGTGATATCGAAGCCTGGCTTACTAGCAGCTTTGCTAGCGGTGGCCTTTGCACTCATAATTTGTTTCCTAATTTTTAGATCGAAGTTTTGATGCAGGCTGGGCCATACGTTAAGCATGGCCCAGCCCAATCATTATTTTTTAGCGAACGCCAGCCTTAACACCTGCTGAAACCTTTGCCACGTTTGACTTGTCCACGATTGCAGGACCAGTCAAAACTGGGTTAGATGCAGGCAAGATGCCGTACTGAGCGTGCTGCCAAGCCATTGAGGTAGCTAGGTAGCCCTGTAGCCATGGCTGCTGGTCGATTGCGAATGCCTGAGTGCCAGCTGCAATGCGAGCTAGAACGTTCTCTGACAAGTCGAAAGTACCCAGCTTTGCCTTTGAACCAGAAGCCTTGATGGCAGCAGCTGAGCTGTCTGCATCCTGAACACCGATGGTTACAACTGCATCGATGGTCTTGTCCTTGGTCAGGGCTGCCTTTACAGCGTTAGAAACTGCAGTTGGGTTACCGAAGTTTGAAGAAGGTAGTGGAAGCTGCTTAGCCTTAGCCTTGCCCTTCGCACCATCTGCTACACCCTTGCAACGAGCTTCCTGGTTTGCTGAACCTGGCACAGTGTTAACACAAAGAATGTTCTTTGCACCCTTAGATGCGAAGTACTTTCCACCAGCAACACCAGCTAGGTAGTCATCTGAACCAACGTATGCAAGTGCACCAGTGTTCTTTGCTTCCTTAACGCCACCTGCGTTGTAGTGCACTACAGAGATGCCCTTTGCAACTGCGCGCTTGATTGCAGCGTTTTCAGCAGCAGGTACCCAGTCAGCTACCACGATTGCAGTTGCACCCGCAGCGATTGCGTTGTCAACTAGCTTTCCAGCATCTGGACCTAGGTTGTCGTAGTTCTGAGGGCCAAGCCAGGTAACGGTGCCGCCGGCATCCTTAACTGCGTTTGCAGCAGCTTCTGCACCGCGCTTAACAACTGACCAGAATGGGTCAGATGGCATACCGCCAACAACGTAAACCTTCTCGCCGCCGGCTGCGTTTGCTGCAGATGCGTTAACACCAGTCAGCGCCAATGCTGATGCTGCAAATGCTGCAGCAATTTTAACTGAACGTGAAATCTTCATCTCACACTTCCTTTCCTATTTTTGTTTGTTGATCAATCGAAGAGGGCTTCAAGAGATCCTCGGTTCAGATTTTTCTTTTTATAGATGCGCATCTGCCCGAAGTTTTTATTTGGTTTTATAGATTTGCAAGCTTCGCTGCCTTGAACAAAGTCTCACAAGCAATTGCTAGACCTTCTTCACGACCAAGCGACGTATCTTCGTGCTCAATGTTTACCCACATGTTTGGGTCAACGTCATGACATGCCTTGAGGAATTCAGCCCAGTACTCAGCAGGGTGGCCCTTGCCAACCGCTACGAAGTCCCAAGTTGAGTTCTTTGGCCATTCGTTAGCCCATTCATCTCCACCCAAGTTGGTGCGTGGTTCATCAGCGCGCAACTTGCGGAAGCTGTTGTCCAAGACACCATTGATAGCGACGTAAGGGTTTACACGAATATCTTTTGCAGCCGCGTGGAAAACCAACGGGCCCAAATCTTTAACGACAGCAACTGGATCCATCTGCTGCCAGAACAAGTGAGAAGCGTCAAGCTCAACACCAACGTTGGTGGCACCGGTGCGCTCGATAAGTTCGCGCATGGTTGCCGGGTTGAAAACCACATTCTGTGGGTGTAGCTCAAGAGCAACCTTTACGTCGTTATCGCGGGCAAGCTGGTCCACTTCTGACCAGTACTTTGCGGCGATATCGAACTGATAGTCGATCATGTCTAGAGCATCTGAGTTCCAAGCGTTGACCGCCCAGTTAACTCTTGTTGCGCCTGGCTCGCCGCCAGGTAGACCCGACATAGTGACTACGCGGTTCTGACCTAGGCGGTTAGCCAAACGAATTGAACGCTTAACGTCGTTGCCGTGCTTGTCGCCAATTTCTGGCTTTGGGTGCAAAGGGTTTCCATTGCAATTAAGACCTGCGATTTCAACACCGGTCCCCTCGAAGATTGCAAGGAAATCATCACGAGCTGCATCGCTTTCCAAAATCTGATCGATGTTTGGAATGTGCTTGGCCGGCAAGAATCCGCCAGTGTTCAATTCAATGCCGGTAAGGCCAAGTCCAGCAATGGTCTTGATTGCTTCCGGAAGAGAGCGATCGTGAAGGATCGCGTTGTAGACGCCTAGTCTCATCATTTAACTTTCTTCAAGTAGGTAGGAGTAGCAGCAGGAACAGTTGCACTTGCACCGCTCTTTAGGCCTGACTGAATAACTGCCTCGATGATCTCCATGTTGTGAAGACCGTCTTCGAAGTTTGCACAGAATGGAAGCTCTGGAGTCTCAGCAAGACCGGCAACCTCCTGCAGGAATGCGCGGTTCTGGAAGAAGAACTGATCGTTCTGACCAACACCAACACCAGGTGCATCAACTGGCAAACCGCCAGCAATGTATGGGTGTGATGGGCCAACCTGTACGGTACGGAAACCGCGCTGACCGTAAGGATCATCATTTAGTAGCAGTTCAAATTCACCGTTGCGCGCCTGGGTGAAACGTGCTGCACCCTTTTCACAGTAAACCTCAAATTCCAAAGAGGTTGGGTGACCAGCTGCAACACGTGAAACCTGAATTGCGCCAGCAGTGCCACCAAAGTCTGCAATGAAACCTGCGTAGTCATCGTTTTCAACTGAATCCATCTTGTCTGAGACAGTTGCACCAGAGTGACCCTGCACCGCACCAGACGGAATCGGACGCTCGGTGATTGAAGTCACAAAGCGGGCTCCTGAAACAGATTTGAAAGTCTGACCAGTGATGAACTCGGCAACGTAAGAAATGTGTGAACCAACATCTGCAAGTGCACCTGTTCCCATGCCACCCTTGTAGCGCCAGCTGATTGGTGACATTGGGTCGCAAGAATAATCTGCCCAGTAATTACCGGTGAAGTGCAGTACTTTGCCAAGCTGGCCAGACGCGATGATCTTCTGAATCGCAGCAATCGCCGGGTTGCGCAAGAAAGTGAGGCCGATTCGAGCCACGGTCTTAGAGCTGTTTGCCGCAGCCACCATTGAGCGTGCGTCTTCGAGAGTGTCGGAGAGTGGCTTTTCGCAAAGAACGTGCTTGCCGGCGGCCAAAAGGCCCTCGACGATCTCACGGTGAAGGCTGTTGGCCACAACCACGCTCACGGCATGGATGTTTGGGTCATCGGCAATGGCACGCCAGTCTGAGTCGTGGCGCTCAAAACCAAAGCGCTTTGCAGCAGCAAGCCCAAACTGGGCGTTTACGTCGCCAATTGAAATCAGCTTTACCTCAGGTAGATCTGACCCATAAAGAGAGGTGGCCGCACGGTAAGCCGCCGCGTGACCGCGACCTGCCATTCCTGCGCCGATTACTGCTACACCGATGGTCATTTACTTCTCTCCTTTGAGGCTGTTGCTGTAGATATTGGAGCGCTCCCAGTTGGAGCGCTCCACATCAAAGTAGCAACCCTTAGGCCCAAAAAGGGCCCTCTTTATAGGATTGTTATCATGTCTTTACATTTGAAAAGTTGGACCAAATTGGACTAATTTGGACTAACTATGACTGAGCAGACTAAACCACTCAAGCCGCCCACAATCTACGACGTGGCCAAGGCCGCCGGTGTATCTAAATCACTGGTCTCGCTGGTGCTTCGCGGTGAAGCAAACGTTAGTGAAGCTCGTCGCGAGGCAGTCCAAAACGCAATCGATGAATTGGAGTATCGTCCAAGTCGATTTGCCCAGCAATTGGCTAGCTCTGCTTCAAGGTCTATCGGTGTTCTGATTACGGACTACAAAAACCTTTCCTACATTGGTTTCCTAAAAGGGTTGCGTGAAATTTTTGACGACGCCGGCTACCAGGTAATGATCAGCGACATGCACCGCAGTCAAAACTTTGAAGATGATCCGATTGATGCGTTTGCATCGATGAAGGTTGATGGTCTTGTGATTGCAACTGAGGTTGGTGGTCTGCGCACACACAAGCTTGATATTCCCACCGTGATGATTGGTCAGCGCGAAACTATTCTTCCGAACTCAGACATGGTGTTCAACGATGACCACGAAGGAACTCGTTTAGTAATCGAGCACCTAATTAGTTTTGGTCACAAAAAAATTGCACACCTAACCGGTGTTGGCGGAATCGCAACCAACCGCAGAAAAGCTTTTTCTAAAATCATGAAAGACGCAATTCTTGACGACATGGTTTTTGGGAACGGTCAACCAACCACAGAAATTGGTGGCTACATGGGAACCATGGAACTGCTTAAGTCCGGAAAGAAATTCACCGCGATTTATGCAGCGAACGATTACATGGCGGCGGGTGCTTGGTCTGCGCTTCGTGAAAATGGTTTGAATGTTCCAGAAGATGTTTCGCTTGTTGGATACGACAACGCTCCGGTTGCATCGGATTTTCTTTTGAAATTAACCACAGTGGATGAGCAAGGTATTCCGGTAGGTCGTCAAACCGCGTCACTGTTGCTAGAGCGCATTGGTAGCAACGGAAGCTACAAACCAAAAAGTATTTTGATTAAGCCAACCTTGGTTACGCGCACCAGTGTTGCGAAACCAAAGACTGGAAAATAGCTTCTGGGTTTATGCCCAGCGTGCTGCTAGGTAGTCAGCTTTCACTCGGCGAATTGTGCCAGAGCGCGCACGCAAAATAATTGAGTCGGTCGTTAAGTACTGACCGTTCTTCTTCACGCCATCAAGCAACAGACCATCAGTAACACCGGTTGCCACAAAGTAAGTATTCTCGCTGGCAACTAGATCGTTAATTTCAAAGATCCGCTCTAGGTCGTGACCGGCAGCAATCGCCTTCTTCATTTCTTCTGGTGACTGCGGAGCAATGCGGCCCTGCATGTAACCATCAAGTGCCTGAGTTGCACATGCAGAGATTGCACCTTCTGGGGCACCGCCAATACCAAGCAACATGTCAATGTTTCCGCCACCGGTTACAGCGTGAACTCCTGCAGCAACGTCGCCATCCAAGAACAAACGAGTACGAGCACCGGCTTTACGCACGGCCTCCATAAGTGGCAAGTGGCGTGGGCGATCAATGATCGCAACAGTGATGTCAGTAACGTCTTTTTTCAATGCCTTTGCCAACTCACGAACGTTCTCTTCTGGCGACTGATCTAGGCTCACTGCGCCCTTGCCCTCGCGTCGAGTGATCAGCTTGTCCATGTAGAACACATCTTTAGGGTTGTACATTGTGCCCTTGTCGCTAACTGCAATCACCGATATCGCGTGCGCGCGACCAGAGGCAGTAACGCTGGTTCCATCAACCGGGTCAACAGCAATGTCACATTCCGGGCCGTTGCCATTACCCACGACCTCACCATTGGCAAGCATTGGGGCTTCGTCTTTTTCGCCTTCACCAATCACGATGGTTCCAGAGAAATCAACGGTTGCTAGAAAATCACGCATTGCCTCTACGGCAGCGCCGTCAGCAGCATTTTTATCGCCGCGACCAATCCATGCACTCGCCTTTATTGCCGCTGCTTCTGTTGCGCGAACAAGTTCAACACCTAAATTGCGATCTGGTTTGTTGCTCATTCTGGACTCCAATGTCTAGCGGTCAATCCTTGGCCTTTGTTAATACATACTAGTCCCATGACCAAACTGAGGGGCTATGTTTACGGCGCAATCGCTGTGCTTGGCTTTGGCACAACGTTCATTGGGCTCGCACTTGGTCTTAAGGAATTCTCACCGACCATCATGGCAATCGGACGAATCATCCCAGCGGGTATCGGTGCTGTCATTGCTTTGAAAATTGGCCGTCAACCTTTGTTGCCGCCGCGCGATTTATGGTCACGTATTTGGCTGGTCGCGGGTGGCCTGGTCTTTGGTTATCCAATTCTCTCGACGCTTGCGATGCGCACAGTACCGGCATCAGATGCTGGAGTCTTGATTGCACTTTCACCAGTAGCCGGCGTGATTGCCGCAATCTTGATTTTCAAAACAAAAATGCCATCAACCCGATATTGGCTCGGCGCACTTGCCGGAACATTCTTTGGAATGTTGTTTTCAATTTCGCGTTCCAATGGTGTTGGCGGTGGCGAATTCTGGGGCTACATCATCATGGCCGTAGCTGTGGTTATTGGGGCAATCGGAAACTCATCGGCCGGTGCTCTAACGGCTAGGTATAAAGCTTTCTATGTAATTAGTTGGGCGATTGTTATTTCCATTCCAATCATGTTGCCACTTACAGTGATTGAACTTGTGGTGCACCCGATTACCGTGATGCCAAGTGCCGAGGCAATTTTTGGCTTCTTGTTTGTAAGTCTCTACTCGATTTTCCTTGGACACTATTTCTGGGCAAATGCGCTGAACACCATTGGTGTGGCAAAAGCCTCGCAGCTTCAATTGGTGCAGCCAATCGTCACCATGGTTCTAGCAATCATTGTTTTACACGAGGCCGTTTCACCCTTCACCTGGTTCACCGCGGTTGCGATTTTGTTCTGCGTTGGCTGGACTCAGCGGATTAATTTGTCTCGTCAAAAGTAAATCTAAAAGACGCTGTAGTAATGTTGCCGCATGCCTAACTACCGCTTGGCCGCATCGGCCGAAATGATTTATCTTGATTCGCCATTCGTTGAACGCGTGGAGAAAATTCACGCTCGTGGTTTTGAGATCGAGATTTGGAATTGGGCAAATAAAGACCTCAACGCTCTTGCCGCTACCGGGGCAACTTTCAACTCAATGACTGGGTATCTAGAGGGTGACCTGCTTGAAAAAGACGGCATTGCCAAGTTGCTTGAAACCGCCAAGCTTTCTATTGAGGCATCAAAGATAATTGACTGCCCAAATCTAAACCTGCACGGCACCGGCCTAGACGATCAGGGCCAGGCTATTCGCAAGCGCTTCAGCACCTCAGAGGCCGAATGGCAAACAGCTCGCGATACCTTGAGCCGCATTGCAGAGCTTGGCGAAAAGCACAACAAGATCTTTATCTTGGAAAACCTGAACCTATTGGTTGACCACCCTGGCACTCCGTTTGGCTTGGCGTCAGAAGTAATTTCTTTGATTGAAGCGGTAGACAGCCCACATCTACGTATGAACCTAGACCTGTACCACGCACAAATTGGCGAGGGAAATTTGGTTGAACTGGTGCGTCGTGCATTCCCAATCATCGGTGAGATTCAGGTGGCTGATGTTCCTGGTCGTTGCGAACCTGGCACCGGCGAAATCAATTACGCCCGCATCGCAGAGGAGTTGAAGGCTCTTAACTACGATGGCGTGGTTGGGCTAGAGGGTTGGGCACAAACAGATTCCGATCTTGCACTAGAACGATTCGCTGAAGCCTTCGCCTAAGCGGCGCAAAACTCTACTCCGCTTGCGTAAGCGGATTTATCTTTCCGGACTCCAGCTCTTGTTTGAACGCTTCTAGAATCTTGCGCAGTGGCTGCGGCTCTATTCCCAAAATCTTTTTGGTGTATTCGTTGCCGAGTGATGAATCAACTGGGACAGCTGCAGGGAATAGTTGATCTGCAGGTGGCTCACTTTCTGTGAGCAGCGATGAATCTAAGCCAAATACTTCGCATGTTAGTTTGGCAAGTTCCATTCTTGAAACAGCATCATCGCCAACTAAATGAAGTGTTCCAACGGCATCGCGCAAAATTACGCGTTCAAGTTGTGCACCAATTTCTGCAGCGAGAGAGGGCGTGGTTATTTTGTTCACGCGCTCGCCGCCCCACACCGCAAATTCTTTTCCCGCACGCAGCGCTTCTACGAGCGAGAACACAAAATATCCAAAGCCAACATCTTGCGAACGCGGACTCTCTGTAATTTGATGTTGACCCATCACGCCCGCAATTCTGCAAATTGCTCCGTTGTGCGGTGCAAGATCACGAATAACCTGTTCACTTAAAATCTTTAGCGTGCCATAAAAGTTGATTGGATTCCCAGGATCAGTTTCTGGCACGCGGTGTTGAGTACCGTCCATCACCCAGTCGGTTGAAATCAGAATTGGTTTTGCCCCAGCCATATTTGCGGCTGCCGTGACTGTTTGGGTGAGTCCAACATAAGAGTTGTAGGCAAACACTCGGTCATCAACCAGCTTGTTGAAATCATTGGCAATTGCGCAGTGCACCACAGCATCAAAGCCGGCCAAAGCATCTGCCACGGAATCGATATTGGTGTAATCAACCACTGATACCGGCCAGCTTGGCGCAACTTCCGGAGCACGACGACCAAGGCCAACCACCTGGTGACCGCGCGCCAAAAACACCGCTGCGATGTTGCTGCCAACGAACCCCGTGGATCCAGTGATTGCGATTTTTGCCATTTGTTTTCCTTGGACTGGATATTGTGATTACAATACCATTGGAACGGTCCACGATTTGGGCCCCAACACTTAGTACAAGGACGTCTAATGAGCGACAAGAAAGTACGCATTGGCCTTTTGGGCACTGGCCGCATTGGTCAGGTACACGCGATCAGCATTGCCGAAAACCCAAACGTTGAACTTACTTATGTAGCCGACGTCTTTATTGATGGCGCCAAAAAGCTTGCCGAGCAATACGGCGGCAAAGTAACTGCAGATCCAGCCGAAGTTTTTGCTTCAGGCGAAGTTGATGCCGTGGTTGTTGCATCACCAACCCCAACTCACGTTGACCTAATCAGTGCCGCAATTGATGCTGGCGTGCACGTGCTTTGTGAAAAGCCAATTGACCTAGACATTGCTCGAGTTGACTCGCTTCGTTCAAAAGCAAATGCCGCCAAGACAATCGTTGCTCTTGGTTTCAACCGCCGCTTTGATCAACAATTCAACGAGATCCACGCACGTGTGGCTGCCGGCGAAATTGGCAACCTTGAGCAGCTGACAATCATTAGCCGCGACCCAGGTCCTGCTGGCAAGGATTACCTTGCAGTGTCTGGTGGAATCTTCCGCGACATGACCATTCACGACTTTGACATGGCTCGCTTCTTTGTGCCAAACATTGTTGAGGTTTACGCAGCTGGTGCAAATACATTCAGCGATGACATCAAGTCACTTGGTGACTACGACAGCGCGGTAGTTACCTTGCGCGGTAGCAACAATGAATTGGTTTCTATCACCAACTCTCGTCACGCTTCCTACGGTTACGACCAGCGCCTTGAGGCATTTGGCTCAAAGGGCGCTCTGTTGGCAACCAACGTTGCACCAACGACTGTGAAGTCATACACAAACGAATCGGTTGAAGGTCGCAAGCCTTACCTTGAGTTCTTCCTTGAGCGTTACGCGTTCTCTTACCGTCGCGAGCTTGCTTTGTTCATTGAAGGCATTCAGACCGGAAAGAATGTTAACCCAACTTTCGAAGACGGTCGCGCTGCTTTGGTTCTTGCCGACGCTGCAACTGAGTCTGCAAAGACCGGCAAGGCCGTAAAGGTTGATCTTTCAAAATAGTTAGCTAAACGAAGAAAGATGCGGTCTCGTTTGAGACCGCATCTTTCTTTAACTAAGAGTTTTACTCTGCAGCAAGTTCCGCGGCGACAGCCTTGATGAAATCAACGCTTGCCTTGGCATCTGCAAATGGGCCACCACCAAATGCTGGCTCTGCCGTGATCACGTTGTCTTGCTCTAGCGCAAACCAACCCTGGTAACCAGACTTGATCAAACTGCGCACGATTGAACGGACGTCAACATCGCCGGTGCCTAGTGGAACATACATGCCCTCAACTACACCCTGGTAGTAAGTAATCTCACCTGACTGAACGCGATCTGCGATTGCCAGGTTCACATCCTTTAGGTGAGAGTGTGCAACGCGGTCTGCGTGGTCCTCTGCAAA
>CANGJO010000020.1 GCA_947454285.1 Microbacteriaceae bacterium
AGAACGTTGCTGAGCGTTGGGGCAAGACTGCTACCTTCATGCCAAAGCCACTATTCGGTGACAACGGTTCAGGTATGCACGTTCACATGTCATTGTGGAAAGAAGGCAAGCCTTTGTTCTACGACGAATCAGGCTACGGCGGTCTTTCAGACGTTGCTCGCTGGTACATCGGTGGAATCTTGAAGCACGCTCCATCGCTACTTGCTTTCACAAACCCAACCGTAAACAGCTACCACCGTTTGGTTCCTGGTTTCGAAGCTCCAGTAAACCTTGTTTACTCAGCTGGTAACCGTTCAGCTGCGATTCGCATCCCGATGACCGGCACCAACCCTAAGGCAAAGCGCATTGAGTTCCGTGCGCCAGATGCATCTTCAAACCCATACCTAGCTTTCGCAGCAATGTTGATGGCTGGTCTTGACGGTATTAAGAACCGCATCGAGCCACACGCACCGGTTGACAAGGACCTTTACGAGTTGCCACCAGAGGAAGCAAAGCTAATTCCTCAGGTTCCTGGCAACCTAGAAGACGTTCTAAAGGCTCTTGAGGCCGACCACGACTACCTACTGCAGGGCGACGTGTTCACCAAGGACCTAATCGAAACTTGGATTGACTACAAGCGCGAGAAGGAAATCAAGCCTCTTGCTCTTCGTCCTCACCCATACGAGTTCGAGCTTTACTACGGCGTGTAATACGTTCGGAAGTATTAGAAAAGGACCTCACCGCAAGGTGGGGTCCTTTTTATTACCAATACCTATTCGTATCGGTTGTCCTGCACGGTGCCGTAGAAGAGGCGCTCATAAACACTGCGGGCACGTCTGGTGAAGGCAAGGTAATCGTCTTCAAGTTGAGTTGCGCTTCCTCGCGGGTATTCCAGAATGCGAGCCATGCCCTCTAGCTGACGGCGATCGGTTGGCAGCACATCGCTGCGCTTATTTGCCCAAAGTACGCTGGCTGAACGCAATCGTGACGCCAGCAACCAGGCTTCACTAAGCACTCGGGCATCGTGCTCGGCGATCAGGCCCTCGGCAACCATTGCATCAAGTGCCTCGAGAGTTTTTGGAGTCCGAATCGCAGGGTGCTCACTTCCGTGCTGCATCTGGAATAACTGCACCAGCCATTCAACATCGCTCAGCGAACCACGGCCCAACTTCAGGTGACGCTTAGGGTCGGCACCAAGCGGTAAGCGCTCGGTCTCAACACGTGCTTTGATTCGGCGAATCTCAATCACCGCAGACTCGGCCAGCTGAGATGGATACCGATACTTGTTGATCAGCTCTAGGAACTCGTTTTGCAAGTCTTGACTGCCGGCGATTGGACGCGCACGCAACAATGCCTGTGCCTCCCAGGTGTTCGCCCAGCGTTCGTAGTAAGCGGCATACGACTCGATTGAGCGAGCGACCGGACCATTTTTACCTTCGGGGCGAAGATCGGCGTCAAGCTCAAACTCAAGCACTTGGTCTGCGGTAAGTCGGCGAAGTTCTGCAATAATTCTTTCGGCAACCTTCTGCGCCACGGCGCCATCGGTGCCTGGTTTGGTCTTGTACACAAACATCACATCGGCATCCGAACCAAAACCAAGTTCCTCGCCACCAAAACGACCCATGGCAATGATTCCAAAATCCAAAATCTCTTCTACCGATGTCGCCGCGATGTCCACTTGATTGAAATCGGTGGCCACCTCAAGCATTGCTCGCAAGTAGTTGGCAGTTAGATCGCTTAGCCCCTGGGATAGCTGACCTAGCGACAAGTCACCCAGCACGGCACCCATTGCGATGCGCAGGGTCTCACGGCGTCTAATTTGTCGAATTGAATTTGCAGCAGATTCGACCTGTTCGTGCCGAGAAATAATGGCATCGAATTCAGTCTCAAGTTCGGCCGAGGTCATTGGTATTAGGTCTTCAGAGCGTTCGAACCAAGCAGCTGCCTCGGGAATACGTTCGAACAGGCTGGTTGCAAGTCTGCTGTTCGACAACACCTGGGTCATACGCTCGGCCGCACCGCTGGAATCGCGCAACATGCGTAGGTACCAGTGAGATTCACCAAGATCTTCGCTCAGTCGGCGAAAGGAAAGCAGTGCGGCGTCGGGATCGGTGCCTTCAGAGAACCACTGCAACAAAACCGGTAACAACTGCTTCTGAATTACTGCGCGACGCGATAGACCAGAAGTCAACGCGGCGATGTGATCAAGCGCACCCTTTGGATCGCCAAAACCAATCGCGTGCAAACGGTCGCGCACTTGATCGGTGCTTAGCGAAAGACTGTCATCACCAAGTTTGGAAACTGCAGAAAGAAGGGGGCGGTAGAAAATCTTCTGGTGCAGAGCGCGAACATCAACCTTTACGCTCTCCCAACGCTGAATGAGAGTATCGGCAGTTAGCTTCAGGTCAACGGCGCGAGCAAGTGCACGGCGCTTTGCATCAGAGGTAGGCATCAAGTGAGTGCGACGCATATCTGACATCTGAATGCGGTGTTCCAACAGACGCAGGAATCGGTAATGCGAAGCAAATTCATTGGCTTCACTTCGGCCAATGTAACCACCTTGCGAAAGTGCGTGAATTGCACCGATGGTGTCGCGTTGGTGCACGGTGTTATCGGTGCGACCGTGAACTAGTTGCAAGAGTTGCACGGTGAATTCAATGTCGCGCAAGCCACCAGGGCCAAGCTTCAGCTGTAAGTCAATTTCATTCGCAGGAATGAATTCAGTAACACGCTCTCGCATGCGTTGCACGGACTCAACAAAGTTTTCGCGAGTTGCCGATGACCACACCTTTGGCGCAAGAGCATCAACATATCGCTGACCAAGTTCCATGTCGCCGGCAAGCGGTCTTGCCTTCAGCAATGCTTGGAACTCCCAGCTCTGTGCCCAGCGGTCGTAGTAGGCAACGTGCGACTCAAGTGTTCGCACCAGCGCGCCCGACTTACCTTCTGGTCGCAAGTTTGGGTCCACCTGCCAGAGCATTGGCTCACTTGCTGTTCCATCCATCGCACGCATCATGCGCGTTGCTAACTTGGTTGCGATCTCAACTGCACGTTGAGAATCAAGATCGGATGACGATGACTCGGCCACATAAATGACGTCAACGTCAGAGATGTAATTGAGTTCGCGAGCACCACACTTCCCCATTGCAATAATCGATAGTTGGGTTGCGTCAACCTCTGCTTCGGCAAATACTCCGTGCTCGGTGCCTAGCTTCAACTCAGCTCTGGCAACCAACAAACCGGCTTCAATCGCCGCAGCCGCGATGTCTGCAAGAGCGGCGGCAACTGCCGGCTGCCCCGCCTGAACATCTGGTTGACTTAGGTCGAACACCGCAATCTTCAACAACTCACGACGATAGGCAATGCGCAGCGCACACCAAACAGCAGCTAATTCAAAGCCTGGCTTCAGCAGTGGCTGAACGCTCTCAATCAAAGCGCTAGTTACCTCTTGATGGGTAGCAAGATTGTGTGGCTTTTCAAAGACATCTAGCTGCTCCGGGTGGCGCATGATGAAATCGGTGAGCGCGGTTGATGCCCCCAGCAGTGCACAAAGCCTGCGAGCAGAGTCATCTTTTTTTAGTAGCGCCTTAGTCTTTGCCGGCTGTGCGGTGGCAAGATTCAACAAGGCAACCAGCGCTTGATCCGGATCTGCGGCAACACCAAGCGCGGCAAGCGCCGAGCGCCCGGAATCGCCAACTAACTTTACGAGTTCATCAAGCTTGCCTATGGTTCCGCTTAGGTCAACGAAACCAAAACGCGCGAGCTCAGATAATCCAAGCGAACGGTCGTTGGCCATTTCGAAACGCCCCTACCGAAAGACTAAAGAGTCTCTAGGTTTTGCTTTAGCTCGAACGGAGTTACCTGTGAACGGTATTCACTCCACTCGCGGCGCTTGTTAGCCAAAACGTAAGAGAAAACTTCTTCGCCAAGAGTTTCAGCAACTAGCTCAGATTCTTCAAGCTTGCGAATCGCGTGATCCAAACTCTGTGGCAACGGCTGAATTCCCATGGCACGACGCTCTGCATCGTTAAGTGACCAAACGTTGTCTTCGGTCTCGGCAGGAAGTTGATACTCTTCCTCGATTCCCTTTAGACCCGCGTTTAGCAATAGTGCGTAGGCAAGGTAAGGGTTCGCTGCTGAGTCAATCGCACGGTATTCAATGCGTGAAGAGTTTCCCTTGTCTGGCTTGTACAGCGGAACTCGAATCAGCGCAGAACGGTTGTTGTGGCCCCAGCAAACAAAACTTGGTGCCTCGCCACCACCCCAAAGACGCTTGTAAGAGTTCACGTACTGGTTGGTAACAGCGGTGATCTCTGGTGCGTGCTTTAGCAATCCGGCGATGAAGTGCTTTGCAGTCTTTGACAAGTGGTACTGAGAGCTTGGGTCGAAGAATGCGTTGGTGTCACCTTCAAAAAGTGACATGTGGGTGTGCATTCCAGAACCTGGGTGCTGCGTGAACGGCTTAGGCATGAAGGTCGCGTAAACGCCCTGCTCAATCGCAACTTCCTTGATTACAGTTCGGAAGGTCATGATGTTGTCTGCCATGGTCAACGCGTCGGCGTAGCGCAGGTCAATCTCGTTCTGACCTGGACCACCCTCGTGGTGACTGAACTCAACAGAGATGCCAAGTTGCTCAAGCATAGAAACCGCGCGACGACGGAAATCGTGTGCGGTTCCGCCAGGAACGTTGTCAAAGTATCCAGCGTTATCAACTGGAACCGGCTCGCTCTTGGCGTCAAGCTGAGTTGACTTCAATAGGTAGAACTCAATTTCCGGGTGAATGTAAAACGAGAAGCCACGGTCAGACGCCTTTGCCAATGCGCGGCGCAATACGTTACGTGGGTCGGCGGCCGCTGGCTGGCCATCTGGAGTCTGAATGTCACAGAACATGCGAGCGGTTGGATCAATTTCGCCGCGCCAAGGAAGGATCTGGAAAGTGCTTGGGTCTGGCTGAGCCAACATATCGGCTTCGTAGGTACGAGCCAATCCCTCAATCGCAGAGCCGTCGAAGCCCAGTCCCTCGGCAAACGCGCCCTCAACCTCGGCCGGGGCAATCGCCACCGACTTCAGGGTTCCCGCAACATCGGTGAACCAAAGGCGCACAAACTTGACGCCTCGCTCTTCAATGGTGCGAAGTACAAAATCGCGCTGTCTTTCCATCGGGAAATCCTCTCTCTTGCTCCTACTAGGCTAATGGTTATGCCGAAAGTTCGCCTCGCTCTGGCTCAGACCAACCCTGTTGTTGGCGACATTGGCGCAAACACAGATCAAGCCTTCGAGGCAGTGAAATCGGCCGCTAAAAATGGTTCAAATCTTGTGCTGTTTGGCGAAATGGCCATCACCGGCTACCCAATCGAAGACCTGGCCGCCAGAGAATCATTTATCGCAAGCGCCGCCGACGCGGTAACCGTGCTTGCCGCCCGACTAAACGAAGCGGGGCTGGGCGAAATTGCTGTTGTCATTGGCCATCCAGCGTTGGCCCCAAAGCGTGATTCGCACAATTGGGCCCTCGCCCAGAACTGTGCATCGGTGTTGCTTGGTGGCAAGATAACGGGCACTTACGCAAAGCACCACCTGCCTAACTACTCAGTCTTCGACGAGTACCGCATTTTTGTGCCGGGCAACGACTTGCTCAGCTTTGAACACCTGGGCCTAAAGTTTTCAACCCTAATCTGCGAAGACATTTGGCAGAGTGGTGGTCCGGTAGCTCAGCTAGCCAACAGCAACACCGATATCGTTCTGGTGCTGAACGGTTCTCCTTTTGAGATCGATAAAGATGACAAGCGACAGCAACTAGTGCGCGAACTTGCTTTCAAAAACAGTGCTGCCGTTGCCTATGTGAATCTGGTTGGCGGTCAGGATGATCTTGTCTTTGACGGCGACTCGCTTTTGGTGGATGCCACTGGCAAGTTGATTGGTCGCGCGAAGCAATTCGAATCTGACTTGATCTTCTTCGACATTGATTCAAACCAAGACATTCAGATGATTGGCGAACCGCGAATCACCAAGAATGATGATCGAGAGCAGGTCTGGAATGCTCTGGTACTTGGTCTGCGTGATTACGTGAACAAGAACGGCTTCAAGTCAGTAGTGCTGGGCCTGAGTGGTGGTATTGACTCTGCTGTGTGCGCATCAATCGCCGCCGATGCAATTGGTGCAGATCGTGTCTTTGGTGTCTCGATGCCAAGTAGATATTCTTCGGAGCACTCAAGAAGCGATGCCGATGATTCTGCAGAAAGAATTGGTCTGCACTTTAGAACCGAACCAATCGAATCAATGGTGGATGCATTCGAACGCCAGCTTGGACTTGATGGTGTTGCCGCCGAAAACTTGCAGGCGCGCATGCGCGGTGTAATCCTGATGGGCTTGAGCAATGCAGAAGGTCACCTCACTCTGACCACCGGCAACAAGACTGAACTTGCCGTTGGCTACTCAACTATTTACGGTGACTCAGTTGGTGGCTTTGCGCCGATCAAGGACGTTGAGAAAACTTTGGTTTGGGAATTGGCAAAGTGGCGCAACGAGCACGCAGTCGCAAATGGTAAAACTCCCCCGATTCCAGAGAATTCAATTTCCAAACCGCCTTCTGCGGAACTTCGCCCAGACCAGACCGATCAAGACAGCTTGCCTGAGTACGAATTACTTGATGCACTTCTAGACAACTACGTTGAAAAGCGATTGGGTCGCGACGAGATTGTTGCACTTGGTTTTGATGCTGCTATCGTCGATCGAATTATCGGGTTAGTAGACCGCGCAGAGTGGAAACGACGCCAGGGCGCAATTGGCCCAAAGATTACCGGCATGGCGTTTGGCCGTGACCGCAGACTTCCGATTACCAACCGATCACACAAATAAGGAGCAACACGTGGCAGCAGACAAACTAATTTCAAGCGGCGGCCCATGGGAGTCAGTCATTGGCTACTCACGTGCAACCGTTGCCGGTGAATACGTTCACGTGTCTGGTTCTACTGCAACCGTTGATGGTGAGCTACAACACAAGGGTGACGCATACGGTCAGACTCTTGTGACTCTAAATGAAGTTATCGCCAAGGCTCTTGCTCAGGTTGGCTATGGCCTAGAAGACGTAGTACGAAGTCGCGTGTACCTAGCGAACGCCGAAGACATGGACGCAGTTGGTAAAGCACACGGCGAAATCTTTGGCGAAATCCGTCCAGCGGCAACCATGCTTGCAGGAATTCAATTCATCAACAAGGACATGCTGGTTGAAATTGAAGTTGACGCTTGGAAGCGTGCCTAACTAATGACTCTCACCCCAAAGTTGGTTCGTACCGCGCACCTGAAGGAATTCAAGCAGGCAGGTCGCAAATTCAGCTGCCTGACCAGCTACGACCACATGACCGCTGGCATCTTTGATGAGGCAGGTATTGACGTGATTCTGGTTGGCGATTCAGCGGCAGACAACTCTTTGGGCTACAGCAGCACCTTGCCAGTCACGATTGACGAAATGATTTCATTTGGTCGCGCGGTTTCTTCTGCTGTATCGCGTTCTCTCGTTGTGATCGACATGCCATTTGGTTCTTACGAAACCGGACCTGCCGACGCACTGGCTAATGCGATCAAGCTAATGAAGACAAGCGGTGTGGCAGCGGTAAAACTTGAAGGTGGCGAACGGAGCTCTGCCCAAATCACTGCAATCGTAGAAGCCGGAATTCCTGTGATGGGCCACATTGGTTTTACTCCGCAGAGCGTTAATGCGCTTGGTGGTTTCAAGGTGCAGGGTCGCGGCGAAGGTGCCGAGCAACTGCTTGCCGATGCCAAAGCAGTTGAGGCAGCTGGTGCGTTTGCGGTGGTGCTCGAAATGGTTCCTGCCGAACTTGCCGCTCAGGTTTCAAAAGAGATTTCGATTCCAACAATCGGTATTGGTGCCGGACCAGACACCGATGGCCAGATCTTGGTTTGGACCGACTTTGCTGGCCTTAGTGCTCAGAAGCCACGTAAGTTCTTGAAGCGGTATTCGAACCTTCGCGAGATTTTGCTAACCAGCGCAAAGGAATACGCTGCCGAGGTTGCTAACGGTGAGTTTCCGACTAAAGACCACTCGTTCGAGAACTAGTCGCGCTCTTCCTCTTCTTTGCGCCAGGCAGCCGCGCGTTCTGCGATTATTTGCGGGGCCCGTTCGGCTTCTTCGCGAGTCTTGAATGGCCCAAGGCGATGTAACGCCAGCGACTGTGGTCCAACTTCAACCTGACCGGTCTGACTGTTAAACCAGTACTGCACGCTTTGTTCTTGCATAGACTGAACTCTATGCCACGCGACCCACAAACCGGATTTCTGACGCAAGGAAAACTAAGCCCAACCAGAATGGTGCCATCTTCAATTGCAAGACCTGAGTACGTTGGCAAACCGGCCCCCGCAAAAAACACCAAGGGTGATGTACGAACTCGCGACGAGATCGAAAAAATTCGCGCTGCTGGCAAAATTGCGGCGCAGGCAATCGAGCTAGTTGGTTCGCATGCCAAACCAGGTGTTACCACCGATGAGCTCGATCGAATCGGTCACGAATTTCTTATCACCCAGGGCGCCTACCCCTCAACTCTTGGATATCGCAATTTCCCCAAGTCGCTTTGTTCATCGGTGAACGAAGTCATTTGTCACGGCATCCCCGATGACACAGTGTTGCAAGAAGGCGACATCGTCAATATTGACATCACCGCATTCAAGGATGGTTTCCACGGTGACAGCAACCAAACTTTTATGGTTGGAGAAGTTAAGCCAGAAGTTCGCGATCTAGTTGAACGAACTCACGAGGCAATGATGCGTGGAATCAATGCAGCCTTGCCGGGTCGCGAGATAAACATAATTGGCCGCGCTATTCAGGCTTATGCCAAGCGTTTCAACTACGGAGTTGTTCGTGACTTCACCGGCCACGGTATTGGTGAATCTTTTCACTCCGGTCTGATCGTTCCGCACTATGACTCTGCCCCGCTCTACAACGATGAGATCAAAGTTGGCATGGTCTTTACGATTGAGCCAATGCTTACCCTGGGCACCTACGAATGGGAAATGTGGCCAGATAACTGGACCGTAGTGACCAAAGACAAGAGCATCACAGCTCAGTTCGAACACACCATCGCGATCACCGAAGATGGGCCCGAAATCTTGACCCTGGCATAGCAAAATAGAGTCCTATGAGTAAAAAGGCAATCGGCATTGACATCGGCGGCACCGGAATTAAGGGCGCGGTTGTAAATCTAAAGAGTGGCTCGCTAATTGGCGAACGCGTTCGTCACGAGACTCCAGCCGGTGGCAAGCCAGGCGACATTGCAAAAGTTGTTGCCAAACTCATCGCTCAACTTCCAGATGCAAAGCCAGGCATGTTGGTTGGCATTTGTTTTCCGGCGATTGTGCGAAACGGCATCACAATGTCAGCCGCCAACGTAGCCAAGGAATGGATTGGCCTTGATGCCGATGCCCTATTCACTAAAGAACTTGGTCGACCGGTTCACGTAATCAACGATGCAGATGCCGCAGGCGTTGCCGAAATTAAATTCGGCGCCGGTCAGGATGTTGACGGCCTAGTAATCATGACCACACTCGGCACCGGAATCGGCACCGCGTTATTCATGAACGGAAAACTTGTTCCAAACGCTGAGCTTGGTCACCTTGAAATTGAAGGCGTTGACTACGAGAGCAAGGCGTCCTTCGCAGCCAAGGAGCGTGAGGATCTGAGTTGGGCCGATTGGGCCAAGCGTCTGCAGGTCTATTACTCAACTCTTGAACGACTATTCACACCAGACCTAATGATTGTTGGCGGCGGTGTTTCAAAGCAGCACGAAGAATTCTTGCCAAAACTTAAATTGAATTCCCCGATTGTTCCGGCAATCAAACGAAACAACGCAGGAATTTTGGGTGCAGCGGCACTGGCTAAAAAGGCCGCTAAATAAAGAAAGTGGACGGGCCGGCTATTACGCCGGGTTCTGTACCTGTTGCCAGGCGACGATCATCTATCTAGGAGCGTTGTTACCAACGCCCTCAAGCGGCCTACCCGAGAACAAGAGCGAGCAGCTCTATGCGTTCCCTATCTGACCTTGCTCCAAACGAGGTTTACCTAGCTGAGGCGCTCACACGCCCCACTGGTGGTCTCTTACACCACCGTTTCACCCTTACCAATTGCTTGGCGGTTTACTTTCTGTTGCACTTTCTCGCGGGTTACCCCGGGTGGTAATTAGCCACCGCTGTGCTCTTTGGAGCCCGGACGTTCCTCGATGTTGCCATCGCGACCGTCTTGCCGACCCATCCGCTAATAAGACTACTTGACCCATTAACTGCCGGCAATGGCGAGTGACCGTGACCGCGCGGGATTAAAGGTGTGCGGTTGAGTTCAGCGTGATTACTTCGGCAGCTTGATCGCCCCAGAATCGCATGATTGAAATCGAACACGGTGAAATTTGCGGCGACCAGTAGGCCGAAACCCCGCCGTCCATTGCTCGCCTTGCGATACCGCGAATTGGCATCACGTGACTCACCACTGCAACTGTCTTGCCTGCGTTGGCCGCCACGATCTCGTAGAGACCCTTCATGACTCGTTCGTCAAACTCGGCCAACGATTCGCCGTTAGGTGGTGCCACTTCCCATGAACCCTGCCAGGCGGCAAATTCGTTTGGCCAGTTCTGCTTGACCTCGTCGTTGGTTGATCCATCCCAGTCGCCAAACGAAATTTCGGCAATGTTTTCGTTGGTAGACACCGATAGACCGATTTCGTTGGCGATGATGTTCGCAGTATCAACTGTTCGTTGAATCGGTGATGCAACGATTGCCGATACGGGATTCAGGAAAGACCACGGACCACTCTTGCCGATTTGAGCAACCGCCTGAGCAGCCATTCGCGCATCGATGCGACCAAGGTCACTTAGTTTTGGATCTTCACCTCCGCGTCCAGAGATTCGCTTGGATTCGGTTAGGTGAGTTCTGCCGTGACGAATCAAAACCACGGTCGTAAGCGGTGCTGTCACATTCCCCGGTGCACGCACCGAGCTTGGTGCAGTTTGATTGAACTCTGCAACCGGAGCTCGCGGAATCTCACCTTCGGCAGACACAGTAGAGTCCGCAGCCTCGTCCATAGCCTTGTTCGCCAAAGCATCAGCACGAGAGTTCTCCTCGCGCGGAATCCACATGAACTTAATTTCGTGACCCTGTGCAATCTTCTGCACCTCGGCGGCCAACTGAATCATGTCTGGGTGCTTAATCTTCCAGGTGCCAGACATTTGCTCGATAACTAACTTGGAATCCATTCGAACCAAAATTCGAGCAGCCGGATTGATCTCAAGTGTGCCTTCTAGGCCAGCCTTTAGTGCTAGGTACTCGGCAACATTGTTGGTTGCAACACCAATGAAGCGCGCGATTTGAAGAATTACTTCGCCGGTGTCGGCATTGATTACTACTGCACCGCTTCCGGCAGGTCCGGGATTACCGCGAGAGCCGCCATCCGCCTCAATAATTAGGTTGATTGGTTTGGTCATCGAACTAAAATCGCCTGACAGTCCGGGCAGGTAGCAATCTCGTCTTGTGGCAGAGCGGTGATTTCGGCAAGTGCGGTTGCGCCAATCGTCATTCGGCAAGCACCGCATTCGCGATTTAGTAGTCGGCCAACCGCAACTCCACGAGCAGACTTCTTCTCATACAGTGCCAACAGCTCGGCATCGGTTCGCGATGCCTCTTGAGCTCGTTGCTGAGTGATCAGGTCTAGTCCAGATCGCAACTTCATGATCTCAGTTTCGTTGGCGGCTTCTTTGCCTGCCAACTCTTCGTCGATGGTCTGCTTATCGCCAAGAATAGTTTTGTAAGCAGCCTCGGCTGCCTCTTTTTTCTCTAGAACGGCAAGCTCAAGATCTTCCAGTTCAGACTTGCGCTTCTTTAGAGTTTCTAGCTCTGCCTGAATTCCCTGAGCATCCTTACTAGATGAGGTTTGGTTTAGTCGCTGGTTATCTTTTTCGATTCTCTGTTCAACTAAAGCCAAGTCTGCTTCGGCACGCTTGAGTTCAAGTTCTACAGAGTCAAGTTGATTTCTGCTATCGATAAGAGAGCCGGCGGCGTCGCGTTGGGCGGCACGCAACTCGGTAAAGGCTTCGCCGCTAGTCAAACCGGCTAGAGCTACACGAGAACGAGTGATTTCCAAATCAAGGTTGCTCAATGACAACAGGTCTGCCTGCTGTGTTGGTGATGCTTTCATTTGTTGCTCTCTTTATTTAGTTGCTCTAAAACTACTACTAGGAATTGCTGTGACTTACTGGGTGACTACAAAATCCCATGGATCGGTGCGAATCTGACTTACTACAAATTGAACGTTCGGGAAAAGCTTGCTCAACTGCTCTGCTGCTACCTCAAGCCACAGCCATTCACTCGCCCAGTGAGCAACATCGATCATCGCCGGTCTGCCGCCAGAAAGTTGTGACTGCTCACGAGCATCCTGCACTGGGTGATGGCGAAGATCAGCGGTGACGTAAACGTCGGCACCAGCAGCAACTGCAGCCGCAATGAAGGAATCTCCTGCGCCACCACAAACGGCAATCGATTGAACCTCTTGATCAAAGTCGCCGGCAACTCGAACACCGGTTGCAGTAGATGGCAAAACCTTTGCGATTAGTCGAGCAAAGTCGCCCAGCTTGATTGGCGCTGCCAAGCTTCCAATTCGACCGTGACCAAGTGACGCGTCAGTGGTAGCAACCAATGGCTTTGCATTTTGGATTCCAAACGCTTCGGCCATCACCGCCGAAACTCCGTTAGCCACGATGTCTGCGTTGGTGTGTGCCGCATAGATAGAGACACCTGCACGAATTGCGTTGCTTAACGTTGCACCTTTGGCAGCTGACTCTGCCAACGAATTGATTCCACGCAATAGGTATGGGTGGTGAGCAAGCACTAGATCGAATTCGCCATCGATTGATTCGGAAATG
>CANGJO010000021.1 GCA_947454285.1 Microbacteriaceae bacterium
ACCTCAACCTCAATGGTTGGGTTTCCGCGTGAGTCAAGAATCTCGCGTGCGCCAATGGCTTCAATGATTGACAAGATGTCTCCTTATTTGGGCTGTGATAGACGCGCCAAAACGACGCGAAAAAACGTCGTTGTAATAGGTCTTAGTTTAGGCGATTGGCTTGATGTCGAGGCTCTCGAAGCTGTTCGAGTCCGCGCCCACCGTGGCAAAGTGCGTAAATCCCTGCTCGGCAAGGCTATCCAGCAGCAGATTCAGCTTCTTTGGGCGTTGCTCCAGACGCACGCCATAGCCGTGTTCAAACAGGTCCTTTTGACGAGCCAGTGCAACACCGATAGTTCCGGCGCTGGTGTCATCGAGCACTAGAACTAAGCGCATGGGCGGCTTGCTAACCAAGGTGTCTGGCACCAGGTCAACTGCACGTTCAAAACCAATCGAGATACCCACGGCCGGAACGTCTTCACCGGTCCAGCGACCAATCATTCCGTCGTAGCGACCGCCACCACCGATCGATGATCCAGACTCCGGGTGTTCGATTTCAAAAATTGTTCCGGTGTAGTAACCCATTCCGCGAACCAGAGTTGGATCAAAGCGCAAACGGCCCTTGCCAAAGCGTGATTCAACCGCTGCAAAAATTTCTTGTAGTTCTGCAGGAGTTTCAAGATCTGATTTCAGTGAGGCCAACCAACCGGTTGCGGTCTCGGCAACCTTGGCACCAAACTTTTCGCCAAGTTCCTTGACCACTCCCTCGGCAAATATTTTGTCTAACTTGTCGATGATGATCATTGCGGCTGATTTGCCGTCTTCTGGGATTCCAAGACCGTCAAGCAAATTAGCAAGTAACACTCGGTGGTTCACTCGAATAATTGCGTCGCTCAGGTGAATTGATTCAAGCGCTTCAAGAGAAGAAACAAGGATGTCGATCTCGGCAAGGACTGACGAATCACCAATGATGTCAATATCGCACTGAATAAACTGACGGTAGCGACCCTTTTGTGGGCGCTCTGCTCGCCAAACCGGACCAGTTTGAATTGCCTTGAAAACCTTTGGCAACTTTGCGCGATTGGTTGCGTAGTAACGAGTCAGCGGAACTGTTAGGTCGTAGCGCAAACCAAGGTCCGCAAGATTGTCGCCATCGGTGTTGGCTTCAAGGGAGCGCTCAAGTTCTTCGCCGCGCTTCATCACGCGGAAGGCAAGCTTTTCGTTGTCGCCGCCCTGACCAGAGGTCAGACGTTCAAGATCTTCAAGCGCCGGAGTTTCAATTTCTTGAAATCCGTGTGAAAGGTAGGTGCCGCGAATGGTGTTCAGCACGATATCGCGCTTGAGCTTTTCTACGGGTAGAAAATCGCGCATGCCACGGGGTGGGTGCACGTCTTTAGCCATGGCCCAAGTTTACTGGGCGGGTTGGTTATTCCGACGGAAGCGCGATTACGCCGGCATCGGATGCATCGTCGAGTTCAACCTCGCGAATTTCAACCTGAAGTTCTTTAACCGCGCCACGAAGTGCGCCCTCGGCATCGATTCCGGCGGCACGTGCCGATGAAACCATCGCCAACAAAATTGCACCCAGCTCTGCCTCGTTGGTCACGCTAAACGGACCGGGAGCATTTGCATCTAACAGGCCAATCTTTTCCGCCTTGCCAATCACCTTGTCGGCCAGCGCCAAAGCCGGCAGGTGCTGCGGAATGCCATCCAACACCGATGATCGTTCTGGCTTCTCACGCTTCTTGTGATCGTCCCAGTTGACCATTACGTCTTCCCCGGTTTCTGCCTTGTACTTCTCAAGTTCTTCGGCGTTGCCAAAAACGTGTGGGTGACGGCCAACCATTTTCTTGATCGAAAGTTCGGCCACATCTTGAATGTCAAACTTCTCGCCAAGTGAACCGTGTTCGGCAAGATCGCTGTGGAAGACCACGTGGTACAAAACATCACCAAGCTCTTCAAGAACCTCATCGCGGTTGCCAGATTCAATGGCATCAACCAGCTCGTAGACCTCTTCGATCAGGTACTTCACCAGTGACTGGTGAGTCTGCTCGGCATCCCAAGGACAGCCGCCCGGGCCACGAAGTTTTGCCGCAACGGCAATCAGTTCATCAAGCTTGGTCATTTTTACTACTTTCGGTGTTTGAAAAAACCTTAGCCAATAAGCCCCAAGCCCATTGGATGATGGCGGTGTCGCGAAGTGGTTCGAAGTTCTCGTCGCGTGGTGCGGTGATCAGCAAAGTTTGTGCCGACTGCAAATACTTGGTGCCTTGGTAAAGGCTGGCGATACGTACCTGTTCAGATTCGGTTAGATCAACTGGCTGCAACTTTGCCTGCAGACCAAGCACGTTGAAATCTTTTAGGCCAAGGCGGTTTGCCTTCTGACGCAATTCGGTTACGTCAATCAAATTCTTAACCGGATCAGGAGCGGCACCGTATCGGTCTTCTAGTTCGGCAAGAATTGCATCAAGTTGCGCACGAGTGCCGCGCTCACCGCTGGCTGCAGAAAGCTTGTGGTACGCCTCAAGACGAAGTCGCTCGCTATCAACGTAGGTGTTTGGAATGTGCGCATCAACCGGCAGTTCCAACTTCAACTCGGCCGGCGACTCTGTCTTAATTCCCTTGAACTCGGAAACCGCTTCGCCAATCATTCGCAGGTACAAATCAAAACCAACACCGGCGATGTGACCGGACTGCTCGCCACCAAGTAAGTTTCCGGCACCGCGAATTTCTAGGTCCTTGAGAGCAACCTGCATACCGGCACCAAGTTCGTTGTTCTGCGCGATGGTTGCCAGGCGATCATGCGCTGTCTCAGTTAGTGGCTTGCTTGGGTCGTAGAAGAAGTAGGCGTAGGCGCGTTCACGGCTGCGGCCCACTCGCCCGCGAATCTGGTGCAACTGACTGAGGCCAAAGTTTTCTGCGCGATCAACAATCAAGGTGTTCGCGTTAGGAATATCGATTCCGGTTTCGATGATCGTGGTTGAGATGAGCACGTCAAACTTTCGTTCCCAAAAATCAACCACCACTTGCTCAAGCGCGCCCTCAGACATTTGACCGTGAGCAACAGCAATGCGAGCCTCTGGCACTAGCTCGGCCAGTTGATTGGCAACTGCCTCGATAGTGCTCACGCGGTTGTGCACAAAGAAGACCTGACCCTCGCGAATTAGCTCACGACGAATTGCTGCGGCAACCTGCTTTTCGCTGTAGCCACCAATGTAGGTAAGGATTGGGTGGCGCTCCTCAGGCGGAGTCGCCAGCGTTGACATCTCGCGAATTCCGGTGATTGCCATCTCTAGCGTTCGTGGAATTGGCGTGGCCGACATCGAAAGAATGTCAACGTTGGTCTTTAGTTCTTTGAGCTTCTCTTTGTGTTCCACACCAAAGCGCTGTTCCTCATCGATGATTACCAAACCAAGCTGGCGGAACTTCACATTCTTTGAAAGCAATCGGTGGGTGCCAATCACCATGTCAACGCTGCCGTTTTCTAGACCCTCAAGAGTTTCTTTCACTTCCTTGGCGCTTTGAAAACGTGAGAGCGAGCGAACGGTAACCGGGAATCCGGCGTAGCGTGCTTCGAAGGTATCGGTGTGCTGACGAACCAGAAGCGTGGTTGGCACCAGCATTGCAACCTGCTTGCCATCCTGGATTGCCTTGAACGCGGCGCGAACCGCAACCTCTGTCTTGCCGTAGCCAACGTCACCGGCAAGTAATCGGTCCATTGGAATTTCTTTTTCCATGTCGCGTTTTACTTCGTCAATGGTGGTGAGCTGATCCGGAGTCTCGGCGAAAGCAAACGCTTCTTCGAGTTCGTGCTGCCATGGAGTGTCTGGGCCAAACGCGTGACCGCGCGACTTCATGCGTGCCGAATAAAGCTTGACCAGGTCAATTGCAATCTTGCGAATTGCCTTGCGGGCATTGCCCTTCACCTTGGCCCAGTCACTGCCACCCATCTTGGAAAGCACCGGAGCTTCGCCGCCCACGTATCGGGTTAGTAAATCAAGCTGGTCGGTAGGCACAAACAATGTGTCGCCCGGGTAACCGCGTTTTGAAGGCGCGTACTCGATCAAAAGATATTCGCGTTGGTGTTGCTGGCGACCCACGCCGCTGGTGCGTTCAACCAATTCCACGAAACGCCCAATGCCGTGCGTTTCGTGCACCACGTAATCGCCCTGCTTCAAGCTCAGCGGGTCAACCGCCTGGCCACGCTTGCTGGCAAGCTTGCGCACCTGCGGACTTACATACACCGATGACTTGCCATAGAACTCAGCCTCAGTGATGACGATAGTTTTGCTGTCTGGTGCAGTGAATCCCTTGCGCAGATTTCCCTGAGCCACTTGAGCGTTGATACCAACCGCGTTTAGTTGTTCGTTCAGACGCTCAACGGTTCCGTGACCCTCGGCAACCACGATTACCTGTTGCCCCTGCTTGGACTGATCTTCAAGCCACTCGAGCGCGGTGGTATCAAGTCCCTTGAAGTTTGGAATCTCAAAAAGATTTAGGTTCACCAGCGAATCGTCGTCGGCACCAAATTGCGAAACGGTAATTAGCGCACGACCGGCGAGTGCATCTTTGAATTGTGAAAGGTCAATGAAACCACCGTCACTCAAATCAAGTGGTGCCTGGGCGCCTTCAACTGCGGCGTCCCATGCCGCGTGGAGAAATTCTTCGTTGGTCTCAACCAGGTTGGCAGCGCGAGCAGCGGATTTTTCTGGCGAAAGCAATACTGCAAGCGCGCTTGTAGGCAAGTAATCGGTGAACGGCACCATTGCGTCTACCAAAACCGGAGCAAGAGATTCCATGCCGTCAACCGGAATGCCCTCGGCGATCTTGGCGAGCATGGTTGAAATGTTTGGAAACTCGTGAAGCATTTCACGCGCGCGACCGGCAACACTCGGCGTGATGATGATCTCGCGTGCCGGATAGATGTCGATGGCATCGATTTTTGCGCCGGCATCCTCGCCGGTGATAGTTCGTTGATCGGCAACGCTAAAGATACGAAGGTCGTCTAGTTCATCGCCAAAGAATTCCAGACGCATCGCGTGTTCGGCAGTGGTTGGAAAAATATCCAGGATTCCACCGCGCACCGCAAACTCGCCACGGCGGGTGACCATATCTACTCGCTGGTAGGCCAACTCAACTAACTTGAGCGAAAGCTCAAACAGTAGGTAGTCATTGCCGCACTCAAGTTTTAGTGGCGGGTGGTTGGCCAACCCGGCAACCACCGGCTGCAGAACCGCACGAACCGATGCCAAAACAAATACCGAGTGATCAAGTTTCTTTTTCTCAATCAGAGCCGAGATTTCGTTCAATCGGTGTAGCACCTGAAGGCGCTTGCCAACTGTTTCTGGGCTTGGGCTCAGGCGCTCGTGCGGCAGGGTCTCCCACGAAGGGAACTCCAGAATCTCCGATTCCGGTGAAAGCGACTTGAGTGCCGCAGCTACGTCTTCGGCCTCGCGACCGGTGGCAACCACCACAAGCTGCACCTGTGCCAGCTTGGCATCGTGTCTAAATTGGTTGATTACTTCAAGCACCGGAGCGTGAGCACCTTGCGGAGCAACGATGTCGATGCGGGAGTTTTTTATCTTGGCCTGCAGTGCGGCGAAGGGATATCCTTCTGAAATGAGCGCGGCAAGGCGCGACAGGGCCTTGAGATTTTCTACACTCACAGGGGTAAGTCTAAGTTGCAATAAGCCCTTTAGGGAATTTGTAAATTGCCGGGTTAGGCCTTTGGGTTAATTTTGTTTTGCGCGTCCAGCACGCCAGAGCGCACGATCTCTTCAACGGCATCTGCGGCAAGCTCCAGAGTCAGCGGCAAGTTCTTGCGCTCAGTTGAATTGAAATCCTTTAGTACAAAGTCAGCGGTGTCCATGCGGCCCGGTGGGCGACCAATGCCAATGCGCACGCGAGTGAAGTCATTTGATCCGCACGCGGCAATAATGTCGCGAAGTCCGTTGTGTCCAGCGTGACCGCCGCCCTGTTTGATTCGAATCGTTTCGGCATCGATGTCTAACTCATCATGTAGAACGATCAAGTTTGAAAGTGGCACGTCATAGAACTTCATCAGTGATGAAACTGGCCCGCCACTGGTGTTCATGTATGAACCAGGCTTGGCCAAAATTAGTTTTGCTCCCCCGTAGCCAAGACGTGCCTCGGCTACTGCGGCATTTGATTTGTGGCTCTTGAAAGTTGCGCCAAGTCGGTCGGCCAACACCGATAGTGCCATCTGACCAACATTGTGTCGGTTAGCAGAATAGTCGGGCCCAGGATTCCCGAGCCCGACTATTAAGAATGCTGAAGATGACAGATTAAGCCTTTGGAGCCTCAGCTGCAGCTGCAGCAGGAGTCTCTTCGGCGTGACCAGCCTGAGTCATAACAACAGAAGCGATTAGCTCGTTGTCAGCTAGCTCAAGCTTTGCACCAGCAGGAAGCTTGATGTCTCCTGCAAGAACGTGGTGACCTGCACCGTTGTCCTTGGTAACAAAGATTTCAACGAAGTCAGGAATGCTGGTTGCAGCAACTTCTAGCTTCACGGTCTTGTGCTCGATGTCCACGATGGTTCCAGACATTGACTCACCAACAAGGTGAACAGGAACTTCAACGTGTACGCGCTCGCCCTTTACAAGCTCAACAAGGTCGATGTGCTCAATAACCTGAGTAACTGCATCCTTGGTTGCGCTCTTTACAAGAACTGACTCTTCCTTACCGTTGATGGTTAGGTCGATAACTGCGTTCTTGTGACGAAGAATTAGTGCAACTTCGTGAGCAGGAACGGTGATGTGGCGAGGCTCTGATCCGTGACCGTAAATAACGGCTGGAGTCTGACCTGCTGCACGTGCCTGACGTGAAGCGCCCTTACCAAACTTGGTGCGTGGAGTACCCACAAGCTTTGCTGCTGTGTTCATGATTTCTCTTCTCTTTCTGTCAACTCAAGCGTTTTACGCGAGGACAAGTCGGAAGACTTTTTACCCCGTCGATAACGGCCCCATTTGGAGCCCTCGCCGTTGTTCTAAAGAGAGTCTAATGCTAGGCGTGGCCTGGGAACAACTTGTTTACAGAGTCGTCGCCAAATACCGCGCTGATTGCAGCCGCGATAAGCGGTGCGATTGAAAGCACGGTTAGGTTGTCGAACTGCTTTTCGCGAGTGATTGGCAGGGTGTTGGTAACAATGACCTCGTCAACCACACCGCTTGAAAGGCGCTCAACTGCCGGTGCAGAGAACACCGCGTGAGTTGCTGCCACGATTACACGTGCAGCACCGTTGTCTTTTAGAGCCTTAGCAGCGGCCACAATGGTGCCGGCGGTGTCGATCATGTCGTCAACCAATAGACAGGTACGGCCCTTCACATCACCAACAAGCTCGTGGGCCTCAACCTGGTTTGGACGGTCTGGATCGCGACGCTTGTGAATGATTGCTAGCGGAGCACCTAGACGCTCGGCCCAAATGTCGGCAACGCGAACGCGGCCTGAGTCTGGAGAAACCACGGTAAGTAGTTCATCGCCGAAGCGCTCTTTGACGTGGTCGGCCAACATAGGCAGTGCCCAAAGGTGGTCTACCGGTCCGTCAAAGAAACCCTGAATCTGTGGAGTGTGTAGATCAACAGACATCAATCGGTTAGCGCCGGCAGCCTTGAAAAGATCTGTCATTAGACGAGCAGAGATTGGCTCGCGGCCCTTGTGCTTCTTGTCTTGACGAGCGTATGGAAAGAACGGTGCAACCACGGTGATGCGCTTTGCACTGGCACGCTTTAGGGCGTCAACCATTAGCAACTGCTCCATTACCCAGTTGTTGATTCCGGCAGCGTGGGACTGAATTACGAAAGCATCAACACCGCGAACAGATTCTTCGTAGCGAACGAAGGTCTCACCGTTGGCAAAGTCATAAGCGGTGGTAGGAACAACCTTGGTGCCAAGGATCTCGGCAACTTCATCGGCGAGGTGCTGGTGCGCACGCCCACTTACGATCACTAGGCGCTTGCTGTTGCTCGCTGTGATATCCAATGTGGGCTCCCGCTCTTTTTGTTGTTTTTAGTTTTTTGAAGCTTCAGCAGATTTACTGCCTGGACGATTTGCAACCACCCAGCCGGCAAGG
Organism: Microbacteriaceae bacterium; assembly: GCA_947454285.1. Taxonomy (GTDB): domain Bacteria; phylum Actinomycetota; class Actinomycetes; order Actinomycetales; family Microbacteriaceae; genus Rhodoluna. Next base: position 8,069 of record CANGJO010000021.1, read on the forward strand.
TTTCGCTGTGGTGCAACTGTCATGGCCAAATCGCCTGACGCTACATCCTTACGAACCACGGTGCCTGCTGCTGTGTAGGCTCCATCGCCAATTGTAATCGGTGCAACGAAGACGTTATGCGAGCCAGAACGAACGTGCGAACCGATCTTGCTTGAGTGTTTAGCCACGCCATCGTAGTTTGCAAAAATTGTGCCGGCGCCAATGTTTGACTCTTCGCCGATCTCGGCATCGCCAACGTAGCTGAGGTGTGGGACCTTTGAACCACGACCAATCTTGGCGTTCTTGGTCTCCACGAATGTGCCGATCTTGCCATCGGCACCTAGGTCTGTTCCCGAACGCAGGTAAGCGAATGGGCCAACGCTTGCACCGTCGCCAATCTTTGATCCGGTGACGTGTGATTTAACCACCGATGCATTCGCGCCAACCTGAGTGTCAACCATGATCACCTCTGGTCCAACGGTTGAACCTTCGCCGATTGAAGTGAAGCCCTTTAGATGAGTTCCAGGTAGCAAGGTAACGTCTTCGCCAACCTGCACGGTCACATCAATCCAGGTTGAACCCGGCTCGAGAATCGTTACTCCAGCACGCTGCCAAGCTTCGCAAATTCGGAAGTTAAGTTCGGCGGCAACCTCGGCAAGTTGCACGCGATCGTTGATGCCGGCGACTAACCAGTTGTCGCTAACCGCAAGTGCTTGAACCTTCTTACCCTCGTGCAAAAGTTCCGCGGCAACATCGGTGAGATATTTTTCACCTTGAGCATTGTGCGAACCAACCTTAGCCAACGCACTGCGAAGATGAGCTGCATCAAATACATAGATACCCGCGTTGACCTCGGCGATTTCAAGCTGGTCTGCATCGGCATCGCGGTGTTCCACGATCTGAATGAACTTGCCATCGTTGCTTCGGATCACGCGGCCGTAACCGGTTGGGTCCTCGACGATTGCGGTAAGAATTGTGGCGGCAAACTTGCCCTCAAGGTGCGCCTCAAGCAGTGATTCAAGAGTTGGCACGTCAAGCAACGGAACATCGCCACTGGTTACGATTACCGCGCCGTTGAAATCTGCAGGCAGCGAATCAAGCGCACATTCCACTGCACGGCCGGTGCCTGGAATCTCGTCTTGGTGTGCGATGGTTACGGTTGGGAAGAATGCGTTGATGTAATCGGTGAGCGCTTCTTTTTGGTGGCGAATTACCGGAATAACGTGCGCGGCATCAAGCGAGTTTGCGGTGGCCAACACGTGACCCAAAAGCGGAAGCCCAGCGAGCTCGTGCATCACCTTTGGCTTCTTGGAGCGCATGCGAGTGCCTTCGCCGGCGGCCAGAACAACAACCGCTAGGTGCTTCTCGCTCATTTGACTCCCGTCGTGTTCGTCAATTTACTGACTTGCTCCCCCACCAGGACTCGAACCTAGAACGCCGCATCCAAAGAGCGGAGTGTTGCCATTACACCATAGGGGAACGTGGACCTAGGTCCACAAGACAAGTCTGCCAGATAAGCCAGCACTTGAGCGGGTGCTTTGGCTATTTGCCCTGCAGTTGCTCTGATGTTTCAAGCCATTCCAGCTCTAACTGGTCGCGCTTGGCGTTGTATTCGGCCTGTTTGGCAGCCAATTCGGCAAGGCCCGCGTAGTCCGCCTGATCGTGCGCGGCCATCTGTTCGTGCAGTTTGGCTTCGTCGGTAGAAAGTTTCTCAAGTGCGCGTTCGATGCGGCTTAGGTTCTTTTCGGCATCGCGAAGTGCGGCACCCGATAGAGCTGGCTTGCCAGCGTCTTTGGATTTTTCCGTGGCTCTAACCGTGGCCGAACTTGCGTGCCCCGATAACGAATGTTTGCGCAACTCTAGATATTGGTCCACTCCGCCCGGCAGGTGACGCAAACTGCCGTCGCCAAGCAGTGCGTATTGCTGATCGGTGACTCGCTCAAGCAGGTAGCGGTCGTGCGAAACCACAATCAGAGTTCCTGGCCAACCATCAAGCAGGTCTTCCATCGCCGCGAGGATATCGGTGTCAAGGTCGTTGGTTGGCTCATCAAGAATCAAAACGTTTGGCTCGCCAAACAACAAACGCAAAAATTGCAGGCGGCGCTTTTGCCCACCAGACAAATCGGAAATTGGTGTTTGCAGTTGCGCCTGAGTGAAACCAAGTTGCTCAACCAGCTGACCAATGCCAACTTCTTTTTTGTCGACCACGAAGAAAGACTTCTCGCGGGCAATCAGGCTGAAGATTCTTTCGTCGGCAAACTCGTCGAGCTCGCGAACTTCTTGACTGAGCGTTGCAATGTTTACAGTCTTGCCGCGCTTGATTACACCGGCGGTTGGTTGCAACCCGCCCTGAATCAATTTGAGCAGCGTGGTTTTTCCGGCACCGTTCACGCCAACTAGACCAACGCGATCGCCGGGGCCAAGGCGCCAGGTCACATCGTGCAGCAGTTCGCGACCTTCGATTTTGTAGTTCAGGTTTTCGATATCCAGAACGTCTTTACCCAGGCGCTGAGTAGCCAGCTTTGAGAGCGCAACGCGGTCGCGTGGTTCTGGTTCGTTGGCAATTAGTTCGGCGGCGGCGTCCATGCGGAATTTTGGTTTTGTGGTTCGTGCCGGAGCACCACGGCGCAACCAAGCAAGTTCTTTGCGCATCAGGTTTTGCCTGCGCGCCTCAGATGCTGCGGCGCTGCGGTCACGTTCGTTGCGCTGCAGGATGTAAGCCGCGTAACCGCCTTCAAATGGTTCGATCACGCCGTCGTGAACTTCCCAGGTCAAGTTACAAACCTCGTCAAGGAACCAACGGTCGTGAGTAACCACGATTAGGCCACCAGAATTATTTGACCAACGAGCCTTTAGGTGCTGCGCCAGCCAAGCCACTCCCTCAATGTCAAGGTGGTTGGTTGGCTCGTCAAGCATCACAATGTCTAGGTCTTGCACCAGCAACTTCGCTAGTGCTACTCGCCTGCGCTGACCACCGGAAAGTTCACCAACTTGTTTGTTCCAGTCCAGGTCATTCAGAAGCCCCGAAATCACATCACGAATTTTTGGATTGCCGGCCCAGATATGCTCAGACAAATCGCCAACTACCGATTGCCCAATGGTTAGACCTGGATCGATCACATCTGCCTGATCAAGCAGTCCAAAGGTAAGGCCATTGCGGTGCGTTATGCGTCCGTCATCTGGTTGCATGCGCTTGGCCAGCAACTTCAACAGCGTGGACTTGCCATCACCGTTTCGACCAACGATTCCAATTCGATCGCCGTCGTTCACACCAATCGTGATGCCGTCAAAAACTTTCTTGGTTGGAAACTCCAGCGAGACGTTCTCAGCGCCCAATAGGTGCGCCACTAGTTGTGCTCCAAAAGTGTGCCCTTGGCCGGACCGTGAGTTGGAATGGCCATGTAGCCCTCAAAGGCCAAGTGATTGGCGATTGATTCTGCGGCTTCAGCAGATTCGGCCAGCATTGCCACGGTTGGGCCAGACCCAGAGACCATGGCAGCAAGCGCACCCGCCGCTAGACCTGCGTGCATTGTGATGGAAAGCTCAGGCATCAATGCAACCGCAGCCTCTTGCAAATCATTGTGCAGGTACTTAGCCACCTCGCGCGCGTCACCAAACTGCAGCGCAGAAATAAGTTCGCGCGGTTTGCTTGGCGTAGCAACCAGATCAGGCGCCTCGCCACGAGCAGAACGAATTTCATCGAGCTTGGCGTAAACGCGCGGTGTACTTAGGCCGGCATCCATTGGCACCAAAACCCAGTGCAGTTCTTGCACGCCATTTACTGGTTCTAGTTCATCACCCTTACCAACACCAATGGCCGTGCCACCAAGTAGTGCAAATGGAATGTCGGCACCAAGCTCTGCTGCCTTAGTCAACAAAGCATCGCCGTCAACACCCGTGCACCAAAGTTCATCAACTGCAAGAAGTGCTGCGGCGGCATCTGCCGAACCGCCACCCATGCCTCCGGCTACAGGAACATTTTTTGTAATTTCAAAATTCACCGGGTGTGGGTTTTCAAGCCCGGCAAGTTCGGCAATTGTTTTTGCCGCACGAACCACCAAGTTATCTTCACCGGTTGGCACCGCAGCAATCTGCTCTGCAGAAAGTGCGCCGGAGACAGATACGGTCCATTCGTCGGCTGCAGTCACGCTGACCGTTTCACGCAGGTCCAATGCCTGGTAAATACTAAGGACCTCGTGATAGCCGTTGTCTTGAAGGGCACCCACCTTGAAGAAGATATTTATTTTTCCCGGTGCACTTACAGTTACGCGATTGGTCATTTTTGATCCAATCTTCTGTGCATGCCAGCTAGAACGTCTTGCCAGTATTGCTGCCTTGGCTTAATTTCAGATTCATTCTTCAATAACTCGTGAACAACATTTGCGCGAACGCCGCCTTCGATAATCTCAAAAGAAATAATCGCTCGGCTGTTATCTTCAAAAGCCAACTTCACTTCGCCGTTCTTTGCCGAGATCAACCGAGGTCTGTCAAAAACCACCCAAGATGAAACATCGCTGAGCACGGAAAACAGCTGGCCCATGCCAGACTCAAAATCTTCTTGCACCTTGAAAGCAATTGCCATTAGCGTTCCTTCGCGATCGCCAAGAACTGGAGCACAGTGAGTTCCTCGCCACGTGCTTGCGGACTAATACCAGCGGAAATTAAAATGCGCTCTGCCTCGGCCGGTGAACCAGCCCAGTTGGCAATTGCCTGGCGAAGTGTCTTGCGACGT
>CANGJO010000022.1 GCA_947454285.1 Microbacteriaceae bacterium
AGTGAACTCCTTGGTGCCAAACATGCCCAGGTTGCTAACTGCAAAGCTGCCACCCTCAAGCTCTTCTTGGCGCAACTTGCCAGCACGGGCACGGCCAGCAAGCTCGGCGATTTCCATGCTCAAGTTGCTCAGAGAACGCTTCTCAACTCCGCGAATCACAGGTGTAAGCAGGCCGCCATCAGTGGTTACCGCAACTGCGATATCTACCGACTCGTACTTGTGCATAGCCTCTGGGTTCCAAACCACGTTTGATTCTGGAACATCCATGAGCGCACTGGCAACGGCCTTGACCACGATGTCGTTCACTGAGATCTTTACCGGCGATGACTCGTTGATGCTCTTGCGAAGTTCTAGCAGTGCATCAACCTTGCAATCTGCGGTTACGTAGAAGTGCGGAACTGTTGATTTGCTCTCTGTAAGTCGGCGAGCAATTGCGCGACGCATTCCAGAGTGAGGCACCGTCACGTAGCTGCTTGAGTATTCCTGCTTAGCAAGTTCTGAACTTGATGAGTAGGTAGGGGTAGCAGTTGCGGTTGCAGCGGCGCCACTTGCGATGAAGTTTTCAAGATCGCGACGAACCACACGACCAAGCGGACCGGTGCCAGCAATCTGTGAAATCTCTACACCGCGTTCGCGAGCAATCTTTCGAACGATTGGGCTGACGAACTGGCGTGAGTTATCCGCAGATGTGCTTGCGGCTGGCGCCACCGGCGCAGCCACCGGCGGGGCTATTGGTGCGGCGACCGGAGCTGAAACTGCAGGTGCAACCGGAGCTGCAACTGGAACTTCGGCAACGGGTGCAACCGGAGCAGCAGCCGGAGCGGCTCCACCAAGTAGCGCGTCTCCTGCAGCACTGTCTTCGCCGGCACCCAACAAGATCATGATTGGTGAACCAACTTCAACCGATGCACCATCGGCAACCATAATTTTGTAAACGGTTCCCTCGGCGTCTGACGCGTAGTCAACAACTGCTTTCTCAGTTTCCATTTCGGCAATGATGTCGCCGACCTTCACCGATGCACCGACTGCAACATTCCACTTAGACAAAACGATCTCAGTTGCGCCTGCGGCAACCTCTGGCATGCGAATTAAAGTAGCCATTAGTTCTTTCCGAATCCTGCTGCTGCATTCTTTAGACCAGCAACAACTTCTTCTGTCTTTGCAATCGCTGCACGCTCAAGCACCTTAGAGATGCTTGGTGATGCTTCGCCACCGTGAACGCGCTGCACTGGCTGATCAAGGTAATCAAAGTAGCGACGCTGAATTTCGTCGGCTAGCCAACTTCCGTAGCTAGTACCCTGAGCGCCCTGTTCAACAATCATCACAGCGTTGGTTTTCTTGATGCTTGCCTCGATGGTTTCCCAGTCGATGCTTGCGCGGTCCAACCAACGAAGGTCAATTACCTCGGCATCAATTCCAGTTTGTTCCACTGCTTCAAGAGAGTGGCTAACCATTGAAAGGTAAGTCAGCACGGTCAAATCGTTTCCGGCACGCTTTAAAGCTGCCTTGCCGAATGGAATTTGGTAGTCGTAATCGCCAACTGCAATTTCACCCTTTGACTGGTAAAGATCAACGTGCTCAATTACAAGTACTGGGTCTTCCAGTGCCAACGCAGCATTCATCAAACCGATGTAGTCAAACGGGTTTGATGCAGCAACGATGCGCCAACCCGGAGCGGTTGCGAAGATACCGGCAGGATCCATCAGGTGCTGAGATCCGTAACCAGAACCCATTGCAACCTTGGTGCGAATAACAACTGGAACCGATGCGTCTCCACCGAACATGTGGCGAGCCTTGCCGATTTGGTTGAACACCTGGTCGGCGGCAACCCACATGAAGTCTGGGTACATGAATTCGATTACCGGACGGAAGCGGCCATCAAGGGCCATGCCGCCGCCAAGACCGGCGAATGCGTTCTCGCTGATCGGCGTTCCAAGAATGCGATCTGGATACTTTTCAACCAATCCCTTGGTGGCGCCATTGGTTCCACCCTTTAGGCGGTGCACATCTTCACCAAGCACCACGATGCGGCTATCGGTTTCCATACGGCGATCCATAACTGCGGCTACTGCGTCGACGAAACGAACCTCTTCTTTAGCGCCGGTGTGGGTTGCGAACTCGGCGGTGCGGGCACCATTCAGTTCAGATGCATCGCCACGCACGCCAACGTTTACGAAGTCGGTGCTTGGCCAAAGTTCTGCGCGAATCTTGCGTGCGCCAGGCTTACCGGCTGGATCTGCCTCTAGCAGTTGGTTCACTGCATTCTCCATTGCGGCCTGCGCCTGGGCACGAACGCCATCTACCTGCTGCTGATCAATCAAACCAAGTGCAATCATTTCGTTGGCAACGCGGGTTAGTGGATCGCGTCCGCGCCACTGCTCTTCTTCGTCCTTAGGACGGTAACCAAATGCGCTACCCGGGAACGGACCATTCTGGTGGAAGAAGCGGTAAACCTCTGCCTCAATAACTGCAGGGCCTTTTCCTGCGCGAGTGTGCGCGGCAATTTCTTGCATCGCCAAGTGAACTGCAAGTGGGTCCATGCCATCCACTCGCCAGCTTGGAATTCCAAAGCCGGTGCCGCGACCCGATAGACGTTCTTCGGCAGTTACTTCTGAAACGTGAGTGGACACCGCGTACAAATTGTTTTCAATAAAGAAGACCAGTGGGATATCCCAGGCGGCAGTTAGGTTCATGGTTTCAAGAACTGAACCAATGTTTACCGCACCATCACCAAAGTAGCTAACGGTTAGGTCAGTAGTTCCAGAGTGCTGTTGTGCCCAAGCGTTTCCGGCACCAAGCGGAACTCCACCACCAACGATTGCGTTGGTGCCAAGTGCACCCGCCTCCATCCACTGCAAGTGCATTGATCCACCACGACCACGGCAGTAACCCTGGGCAAGACCCAAGATCTCGGCAAGGGTGCGCTGCAGAACCTCTTGTATCGGTGCATTCACCAAGTTGGTTACATCAAGACCGTTTGGCGCAACATAACCAAGTGCCTTTGCCAAGAACTGGTGGTGACCGCGGTGTGAACCATTAACCGCATCGGTGCCGCGCAGGCCAACGATTGAACCAACCGCGCCACCTTCTTGACCAATGCTCGAGTGAGCCGGTCCGTGTACCAAACCTTCACCGGCAAGTTGCAGCACGGTCTCTTCGAATGCACGAATCAGGTGCATCTGACCAAGCATGGTCTCGAGCAAATGCGGATCTGCGTTGCGCCAGTCCTCGGGGGTGGTGCGAAGTTCAACCCAAGGTTCTTTAGGGGAAAGCTGAATTCTCTCGGTCATCTTTGACTCCAATTCTGGCGGTGCGGGATAGAGGCGTGTTCCTAGGTCAAGAATAGCCAAATGTATCCAATTAGCACAATAATTTAGCCATATACTTATAAAAATGAGATTTATAGGCCAGAATGTATCCAATTAGTTCATTTAGGAGATCTCATGAGCTCAGGAATCCCGGGTCTACGGGGCACTGACCACATTGGCTTTACCGTGCCCGATATCGAGGAAGCAACGGTCTTTTTCAGAGACATTATTGGCTGTGAGCTGGTCTACAACCTGGGCCCGTTCCAGAGCGATGACGACTGGATGGCCGAGCACATGAACGTGCACCCGCGCACCATCATGAAGCAGATCAGGTTCTTCCGCTGCAAGTTTGGCTCTAACTTTGAGATCTTTGAATACAAGTCGGCTGACCCCGACGGCCCTCGCCCACAGCCGCGCAACAGCGACATTGGTGGTCACCACCTTTGCTTCTACGTTGATGATATGGATACGGCTGTTGAGTACTTGAAGCAAAACGGAATCAAGGTTCTTGGTGAACCAACCAAGAGTTCAAATGCCAGCCTTGGGCAGACTTGGGTCTACTTTTTGAGCCCATGGGGCATGCAGTTTGAATTGTGCACCTACCCAGATGGCAAGGCCTATGAAAAAGATGCGAAGGTAAAACTGTGGCACCCAGTTCACCCAGCAGAGTAGCCGAGACCCTTCGCGAAGAAATCCTTAACGGAACTCTTGCGCCTGGGGAACGAATTGTTCAAGAGGATATCGCGGAACGATTTGGCGCCAGTCGTCAGCCGGTGCGCGATGCTTTGCGTCTGCTTGAGGGCGACGGCCTGGTGACACTAAAAGCAAACTCTGGTGCATGGGTTTCAAAGCTTTCAGAGCAGGAGTGCGATGAGGCTTACCTAGTTCGCGAACGCCTTGAGCCACTATTGCTTTCAAAGAGCATTCCAAACCTGACTGATGCTCAACTTAGTCGTCTCAAGGAACTAGTTCTCGAAATAGAAAAGACACAAGACATTGAGAGTTTCTTAAGGCTTGACAGAGAATTCCACCTGTTGTCCTACGCCGGAGCTAACGATGGAATGCTTAGCGAATTCGTTGAACGAATTTGGAATACAACTCAGCATTACCGACGTGCATTTGCAAAACTAAACCACTTTGCCAATTCAGAAGTTACTCACATGGAGCACAAATTAATTCTTGATGGAATTCTTCGTAAAGATTCACCTCAAGCAGAGGGCGCACTAGAGGGACACATTCGTAGAACTCGCGTAACCCTTGCTGAGCACAAAGAACTATTCAACAACTAGGAGAAAAATGAAATTCACCTCTGCCGACGAAGCCAGAGTTCTAGCCAGCGTGCCCAAGGGCCTTTTGATCGATGGGGTTTGGCGCGATTCATCAGATGGCTCAACCTTGGATGTCACCGATCCAGCTACTGGCCAGGTGATTGCCACGATTGCCAGTGCCACCGCGGCCGATGGAATGGCTGCCCTTGACGCTGCCAATCGCGCTCAGAAAGCTTGGGCCAAGACCGCTCCGCGAGTAAGGGCTGAGATTTTGCGTAAGGCGTTCGATCGAGTGATTGAACTGGCCGACGATTTTGCAATCTTGATGTCTATTGAGATGGGTAAACCTTTTGCCGAGGCCAAGGGCGAAGTTATGTATGGCGCCGAGTTCCTGCGCTGGTTCAGCGAAGAGACTGCACGAGTCGCCGGAAGATTCGCCACAGCACCCGATGGCAAGATGCGCCTGATGGTGCAGAAGCGTCCGGTTGGCCCAAGCCTGTTTATCACTCCTTGGAACTTTCCGTTAGCTATGGCAACCAGAAAGATTGCACCGGCGATTGCTGCCGGTTGCACCATGGTGCTTAAGCCTGCGGCGCTTACCCCACTCACCTCGCTCTTGTTTGCCAAGGTTTTAGAAGAAGTTGGAGTACCGGCGGGTGTTGTCAACGTAATTCCTACTGCAACTTCTGGCGCAGTTACCGGACCGATTATTAAAGACGAAAGACTGCGCAAGCTTTCTTTCACTGGTTCAACACCGGTTGGGCGTCGCCTGATTGCAGACGCAGCCGACAGGGTGCTGCGAGTTTCGATGGAACTCGGCGGCAACGCTCCACTGATTGTTTTTGAAGATGCAGACATTGATAAAGCAGTTAGCGGAGCAATGCTTGCCAAACTTCGCAACATGGGTGAGGCCTGCACCGCAGCGAATCGCATGATTGTTCACGAAAGCGTTGCGGTTGAATTCTCAACCAAGCTTGCCGAAAAGATGAGTGCGCTAAAGGTGCTTCGTGGTTTGGATCATGATTCAAACATTGGACCAATCATCGATGAGAAGAGTCGCGAGTCAATTCACGAACTTGTTACCGATGCGATTGCAAAGGGAGCCAAGGCGTTGACCGGTGGTCATGTGCCAGCAGGCGCTGGTTACTTCTACCCACCAACAGTGCTCACCGGAGTTTCACGCGACGCAAGAATTCTGAAGGAAGAAGTCTTTGGTCCAGTGGCACCAATTGTCACTTTCAAGAATGAAGCTGAAGCAATTGAACTTGCCAACGACACCGAATACGGTTTGGTTGCTTACGCGTTCACTAAGGATTTGAACCGAGGGTTGCGACTAGCCGAAAGTCTTGAAGTTGGAATGTTTGGCTTGAACACCGGAATAGTGTCGAACCCGGCAGCGCCGTTTGGTGGAGTCAAGGCTTCTGGAATGGGACGCGAAGGCGGCATCGAGGGAATCGAAGAATATCTAGAGACCGTTTATATCGGTATCGCAGATCCGTTCGAAGACTAACTCGCTGCAGTTAGATCGACTTTTCGTAAATAACAAATTCCGATTTGGTTGCGAGCGTATCGTAGAGTCGCTGAGCAACCTGATTGTCTTTGTGGGTTTGCCAATAAAGTTTGCTCGAGCCATTTTCCTTGGCGAACTCCGCTACCGCTTCAATAAGCGCGCGACCGAGTCCCTTTCCGCGCTGGGCCGGATCTACGAACAGGTCTTCAAGATAGAGATCCATAGTTTCAGACCAGGTTGAGCTAGTGAAGCTGCAGTGAGCGAAGCCAACAATTTGGTTTTCGACCTCGATCACGATTGCGTGAAAACCGGAATCAGCATCGGCTAGCCGCTCAAAAGTCAGCAGGGTCTGTTCTTCAGATAATTGGTGCTGGTAAAAAACTAAGTACTGGTCCCACAGTGGGCGCCAGGCAGGGTAGTCGGTTTTACTTAATGCGCGAGTCTTCATCAGACTCTTCGTCCTCTTCAGAATCTTCTTCGTCGTAGAGGTCAGCCCACTTGTCGACGTACTGGTCATCGGTGTCTGATGGATGCCCAATTTCCTTTTCAAGCGCGGTTAGGTCTGTGCTTGGGCTGAAATACTTCAGCTCGCGAGCCACCTTGGTGTGCTTGGCTTTTTGACGGCCACGACCCATGTCGAGCCCCCTAACGCATGATTGAGCGCAAGAAACTGCGCTGGAAACATAAAAAATCTAGGTCCATTTTAGCATTTCGGCACTGAGCGCCTGCCCAATAACCACGGCTGTGGAAGACAGCAATAGGTTCGCCAAAATGTTCAAAAGTCCCTGAGTAATGCGCCCACGGCTAAAGAAATCAACGGTCTGAGCCGCAAAACCACTGAAGGTAGATAGGCCACCGGCAAAGCCACTGATCAGAATCACAGCAAGGGCCCAGTTGGCGCTGTTGCTCATTACGCCCACCCAAAGTGACGCCAGTACGTTGCCGACCAAGATGCCCCAAGGAAGTTTGCCAACCCAGCGACCTAAGAAAAGTCGCAACACGGATCCAAGACCCCCGGCTACCGATACGCCCAGGATGATTGCAAAGAGCTGCCAGCCGATCATGCGCGGGCCTTCTTCTTGGAGATATTGAAGGCCAGCGCGTAGGCAGCCAAACCAAGAGCGCTAATTACAACCGTGGCCAGTGCTGCCCAGATACCAAGCACCTGCATGTACAGAACAGTGAACGACGCGAACGCACTCATGGTTGTGAAACCACCGGTGAAGCCAACTTTCCAAAAGGTGTTGAAATCATCGGTGTTATTTTTTGGATTTCCGTTAAACCAACCAAGCAACGCGGCACCAAGTAGGTTCACCAAAATAATTGACGGAACATCACCAAGAGTCAGTGAAAGAGTGAAACGCGCAGCAGTGCCAAGTGCACCACCCAGAAAAGTTAGGCGAATGATTCTGGCGGTTGACAACATTGGTTATTCGCCATCGATGCGCTTTGCGCGCACCTTGGCAACTTCGTTCGCACTGCCACGGTGACGTCGAGGTGCAGGACGCACAGCATCACCTCGACGAGCATCACCAGGCAACGGACGACGGCTGAAGATGTCTTTGTACTCAGCTGATTCAAATCGCCAAGGGACAAGAGTAACCATGACACCGCGAAGGTACATCAACTGCTTACGAATGCGAGAGGCGCGGTGGTTGTGGAAGATGTGCTCCCACCAGTGACCAACAACGTACTTTGGTAGGTAAACAGAAATGCGCTCGTTGTCGTTTGCAGCACGGTGAGCTGCAAGGAACTCAATCAACGGAGCAGAGAAGTCGCGGTATGGCGATTCAATAATGCGAAGCGGTAGGCCAAGTTCCTTTTCGTACTTTTTCCACTGCTTGGCGAACTTCTCGGCCTCTTCTGGTTCAACCGCGATGTGTACTGCTTCTAGGTGCGTGTGACGTGAAGAAAGTGCGTAGTCCAAGGCCTTTAGCTGCGGCTTGTTCAACTTATTCATTAAGACAACCGCGTAGTCTCCCTTTGAACCAAACTTGGTCTTCGAGTCCATTTGGATCTCATTTTCAATTTGGGCGTAGTAGCGGTGGGTGTAGAACATCACAGCAAACAGGATTGGCATGATGATGAAAACCATCCAGGCGCCGTGCGTGAATTTGGTCACAGTCACGATGATCAGAACCGATGCGGTCATCAGCGCACCAAGGCCATTAATCAAAATTCCAGAAACACCTTCTTTGCGATGAGCGGTGTTCTGCTCATCGGTGTTGCTCTTTTTAGGCTTCATTAAGCGGCCCCAGTGCTTGAGCATGCCGATTTGGCCAACGGTGAACGAAGTAAATACACCAAGAACGTAGAGCTGGATCAGCCCAGTCACAGAGGCCTGGAAGCCCAGGATCATCACCAATGCGGCAAGCATTAGTGAAAGCATTCCGTTTGAGTAAACCAAACGGTCACCGCGAGTCATTAGAGCCTTTGGTGCGAACTTGTCTTTTGCAAGCACCGACGAGAGTAGCGGGAAGCCATTGAATGCGGTGTTTGCTGCGAGCAACAAAATTGCAGCTGTGGCAGCTTGAAGAAGATAAAACAGCACAGATCCCTGGCCAAATACTGCGGAACCAATCTGAGCCATTACTGAAAGCTGAGGAGAAGTTGCGCAATCCTTCCAATCAGGAAGTTGCTCACAAGGGAATTCTGCGTAATGCACGTTTGAGATTAGAGCAAGAGAGGTGACACCAATCAGCATTGTGATTGCAACCACACCCATCATCACCAAGGTGATTTGAGCGTTTTTGATTTTTGGCTTACGGAACGCCTGCACGCCATTGGCAATCGCCTCAACACCGGTTAGAGCCGCCGAACCCGATGCGAAAGCGCGCAGCAAAAGAAGTATGAACGCTGCCATAGATGTTTGCGCAACAGTGTCATGGATTTCAACCGTGTATTGCGCAGAGGGCGCAGCCAAAGTTTCACCACTCAAAAGTTTAAAGACTCCGGTACCAATCATTAAGAAAACGGTTCCGATGAAAATGTAAGTTGGTGTTGCGAAGGCAAAGCCAGACTCGCGAACCCCACGAAGGTTGATCACGGTCAAAAGCAAAATGAAACCCACCGCGATTTCGACGCGGTATGGGTCAAGGTTTGGAAACGCAGAAATTAAGTTATCTGTTCCGGCAGCGATTGATACTGCAACAGTCATCACATAGTCAAGCAATAGGGCAGAGGCCACGACCAGTGCTGGCTTTTTACCAAGGTTCTTCATTGCAACCTCGTAGTCACCACCACCCGATGGGTACGCCTTAATGACTTTGCGGTAACTAAGAATGATGACGGTGAGCAACAACACAACCACGGTTGCAATGCCCGGTGCGAAAGCTAAAAACGAAACACCACCCAAAGTCAGAATCATCAAAAGTTCCTGAGGACCATACGCCACCGATGAAAGTGGGTCACTCGAGAAGATTGGAAGGGCGATTGCTTTAGGAAGAAGTTGGCCCTCAAGGTTGTCTGTTGAAAGACGCTTACCCAGGAACCAACGTTTTGGCTGAATTTCATTCACGAGGAGCAACTTTACTCCTAATAGATAAGGCCCCGCACGGTGGGTGCGAGGCCTTATCGGTGTTGAATCTAGGGGTTTAGGCGGCCGCCTTGTCCTTAGCCGCCTTCTTTTCGCGCTTAGTCTTGCCGCCCAGGTTGATGGTTGAGGCAAGTCCCAAAAGCAAGAAGATTGCTGCTGCCCAACCGGTGGCCTTCATGCCATCGGTGAAGCCATCGGCAGCTGCCACGGTGACCTCTTCGGCCACTGCCTGAGGCATGCCCTGTGAGGTTAGGAACTGTGGAATCGCAGGAATTGCTGCACCAGCTGAATCAGATACCGGTTTGGCAATCTGCTCGGCAAGCACCTGACGAGTTGGCTCATCAAGCACTGAAAGTGACTTTAGGTCAACAATGCGGGTCTCGATAGAAGCCTGAGTTGCGGTGAACAGCACGGTTCCCAAAACAGCGATACCAAGTGCCGAACCAATCTGACGAACGGTTGACTGTGAACCAGAAGCCTGGCCCGCCTTGGTCATTGGCACGTCTGTCATGATCACGCCGGTTAGCTGTGCGGTTGCAAGTCCAACACCAACACCGTAAACGGCAAGGAATGGAGCAATTGCTTGCCAGCCGCCCTCAGTGCTAGCGATGAATGCGATTCCGGCAACTGCAATAAGTTCAAGAGCAACACCGATGCGCACTGCGTTAACCGGTGAAAGCTTTCCGCTCAACGCACCGCCAACACCCGATGCAAGGAATGCACCACCGGCTAGCCAAAGCAAAACCATTCCAGATGAAACGGCGTTTAGGCCCTGAACGTTCTGCAACCAAAGTGGAATTGCAAATAGCAATCCGAATTCACCCATCGAAATGATTCCGGCTGCGATTGAACCGTTGCGGAATGAACCAATGTGGAAAAGATCTAGATCAAGAATTACTGACTTGTTGTCGGCAGAACGCTTGCGCTCCCAAAGAACGAACAACAAGGTAGCGATTGCAAAGATTGCCAGCGAAACCGGAATCACAGAAATTCCTGATGCCGGCCACTTGAAGCCACCGATTGCAAACTGGTTTGCGGTGTTCACGTTCCACCAACCGTATGTGCGACCTTCGATTAGACCGAACACCAAAGTTGAGAACATGATTACCGAAATACCGGCTCCGACGATGTCGATCTTGCCCTGGTTGAGTGTGCTCTTTGATTCGGTTGCAAAAATTAGCAAACCAATCACAATCAAGATTCCAAGTGGCACGTTGATGTTGAACGCCCAGCGCCATGAGAAGTCAGTGGCTAGCCAGCCACCAAGCACTGGACCAACGGCAACCATTCCACCGATGGTTGAACCCCAGATTGCAAAAGCAATACCGCGTTCTTTTCCTTGGAAGGTTGCGTTTACTAGAGAAAGAGTGGTTGGAAGCACCATTGCGCCACCGATACCCTGCACGATACGAGCCAGAATCATCGAGGCGGCATCGGTTGAGAAGCCAGCCCAAACAGATGCGGCAATGAAAATCAAAATACCGATGATCAAGAGCAGGCGACGACCAATACGGTCACCGATGGTTCCCCACACCAAAAGTAGTGATGCAAAGACAAGCACGTAGCTTTCTTGCACCCACTGAACTTCTGTTGAGGTTAGGTGTAGGTCGCGAATTACAGAGGGGAAAATGGTGTTGACGATCGTGCCGTCAATGATGACAAGAGAAATTGCCATCGAGATAAAGACAAGGCCGATCCAGCGGTTTGGGGTTTTAGACATAGCCCCAAGATTACCGCTTAGGTACTCAACTAATTACGCAAGAGCAAGAAGCAAGCTGGCAGTTAGCGTCAGCGCGATGCCGATTTTTTGGGTCGTAGCCACATGCTCTTTGAGCACCAAGCGAGCCAACAAAATTGTGCCCAATGGATACAGGGCAGTAAGCACACCAACCACGGTAAGCGAACCAGAGCGCGATGCAAGAGTGAAGAAAATGTTCGCTCCGGCATCTAGCGAACCGGCAGCCACGATGGTCAGTAGGACTCGCGAGGTTATGGGTGTTCTCGCATCGCCAGCGCTGGAGTTCCTGTTTCGCAAAGCGGTAATCAACACCATGGCCCCAAGCAGCAGGGCGGCGGAGGTGCGCATCACAATGATGGGTGCAATTCCAGAATCGTGCGGAGAACGGGCCAGGCTGCTGACCGCGATGCCGATTCCAATTCCGGCGCCAATGGCCAGCACGATGGCACGTGGTTTTGGCAAGGTCACGTTCTCACCAGGTACGAAGCCAACCAAGACCACCGCTACCAGCGCGAGTGCGATTGCCACCCAGCCCAGCACGCTGAAGCTTTCACCCAAGAGGCTAACGCCGATGATTGCCGGCACGATAGCCGAGACCAGTGCTCCCAGCGGCGAAATGATTGAGATTGGCCCAAGCGCCAGCGATGCATAAAGGCACAGCAAGGCAACCACTGAACTGAGCCCACCCATCAGGCCCCAGAAGAATGCCTCGCCAGAAAATGTGCCGCCCATGAATGGCAACAGCACGGTCAAAACAATTAACCCCGATAGTGACGCGAGAGCAGTTACTTCAACTACGCGAATCTTGCGCGATGCGATGGCCGCAAAAAAATCTGCGGCGCCATAGGTGACCGCGGTCAGCAGTCCAAGGATTGCGGTGAGCATTTATTAAATTGTGTTGGCGTCGATCACAAAACGGTAGCGAACATCGGCATCAACCACGCGGTTCCAAGCTGCATCAACATTAGAAGCGTTGGTGGCGTCAACCAGTTCAATGCTTGCTGCAATATTGTGTGCCGCTGCAAAGTCCAGCATCTCTTGCACCTGAACCTGGCCACCAACCTGTGAGCCACTGATTGAGCGACGGTTATTAGTAACGCTGAAAACACTGAAGCTCTGACTGTCTACCGGAAGGCCAACAAAAACCAGTGAACCATCAAGC
>CANGJO010000023.1 GCA_947454285.1 Microbacteriaceae bacterium
CCTGGGAAAGACTCGTTGAGTCGGCGAATTGCCTCGATAGTTTCAATGCCATCGCGACGTGTTTCGTCTTGACCGGTGGCAATCGGAAAAGTCAGAGTGTCAACGGTGATGTCAACCAAGCGCATTCCCCAGTTTTGGGTTAGGTCGTTGATCAGACGCTCGGCAATCGCAAACTTTGTGTCTGCAGTTCTTGCCTGGCCTTCTTCGTCAATGGTTAGTGCAACTACCGCGGCGCCGTGCTCCTTAACAATCGGCATGATCTTGGCAAAGCGTGACTTAGGTCCGTCGCCGTCCTCGTAGTTCACCGAGTTGATCATTGCGCGACCACCCATGCACTCAAGGCCGGCCTCAAGAACTGCAGGTTCGGTTGAGTCAAGAACTAGCGGCAATGTGGTTGCCGTTGCCAAACGGCTTACTAGCTCGCGCGCATCTTGTGCACCATCGCGACCAACGTAGTCAACACAAACGTCAAGTAAGTGTGCGCCCTCACGAGTTTGGCTTCGTGCGATCTCGATGCATTCTTCCCAGTTCTCAGCAAGCATCGCGTCGCGGAAGGCTTTTGAACCGTTCGCATTGGTGCGTTCACCAATCGAAAGATAAGTCATGGTCTGATCGAAAGGCTGGTGCTGATACAAACTTGCCAGGCCTGGCTCGTCGATCAATGCCGGACGCTTTGGCTTTGCGTTAGCAACCGCCTTTGCAACTTCGGCGATGTGTGCCGGTGTGGTTCCGCAGCAACCGCCAACCAAGCCAGCACCGTATTCGTTTACGAACTGAAGCTGCGCGGTGGCAAGTTCGCTTGCGGTCAACGGATAGTGAGCACCGTGTGCCCCAAGAATCGGAAGACCAGCGTTTGGCATAACTACCAGTGGAAGTTCCGAGAACTTAGACAAGTAGCGAAGGTGCTCGCTCATCTCAGTAGGACCAGTCGCACAGTTCAAACCAATTGCATCAATACCTAGCGCACTTAGTGCGGTCAATGCGGCACCGATTTCTGAACCAAGCAGCATTGTGCCGGTGGTTTCGATAGTCACCGAAACCAAAATAGGAATCTGAATTCCCAACTCGGTCATTGCGCGCTTCGAACCGATAACCGCGCTCTTAGCCTGAAGTAGGTCCTGAGCGGTCTCGATCAAAATCGCATCAGCACCTCCGCGTATCAGACCCTTAGCGCTCAGTTGATATGCATCGCGAAGTACCGAAAACTTTTCGTGGCCAAGGCTTGGCAACTTGGTGCCTGGGCCCATTGAACCAAGCACCCAGCGAGGCTTTTCATCGGTGTTGAAATCATCGGCAACCTCGCGGGCAACCTTGGCTCCGGCGTAGGCAAGCTCTTCGATGCGGTCTTCGATCGCGTACTCGGCAAGGTTGGCAAAGTTGGCGCCAAAAGTGTTGGTCTCAATTGCCTCGGCACCGCTCTTGAGGTACTGGGCGTGAATGCTGGCGATGATGTCTGGGCGGGTGACATTCAGAATCTCGTTGCAGCCCTCGTATCCCTGGAACTCTTCAAGGGTTGGGCTGGCCTCTTGAATCATGGTTCCCATGGCGCCGTCGGCAACCACTACGCGGGAGCGGACTGCCTCAATTAGGGCTTGGGAACGGGGAGCAAACATATGGGTCAAGTCTAACCGAGGGGCTTGCTGCTGAGCCCGGGCCACGTAACCAAAGGTTGTCGAATATACTTATCGAATGTCCGAAACCACTCTCCTGCGCAAAGCCCAGCTAAACAGTCTGGATTTCGCCACCATTTCGCAGGTTTCGGCGGCTCGCAAGGCTGCGGCCGAGCCAACTCTTTCTTTTGAATTTTTTCCGCCAAAGGATGAAGCCGGTGAGGCAAACCTTTGGAGTGCATTCCACAAACTGCTTGAGGTCTCCCCTGATTATGTATCGGTGACCTACGGCGCCGGTGGCTCTAATCGCGAGCGTTCGCTGGCCGTGGTTGACCGCATGGCTGCCAAAGTGCTGACCATTGGTCATCTAACCTGCGTTGGTGCTACCAAGCAGAGCACCTTGGAAATCCTGCAGCACTTTGAGCGCGCGGGCGTTGGCGCAATCTTGGCTCTTCGCGGCGATGCTCCAAAAGATGACCCCGATGCTCTTGGCAAGGGTGAACTTAAGACGGCTCTTGAATTGGTTGACCTAGTTCACGAGTCAACCAAACTTGAAGTTGGTGTGGCCGCGTTCCCAGAGGTTCACCCAGAATCGCCAAACATGGAGCACGACTCTAAAGTTTTGGCTTTGAAGCAGGATGCGGGTGCAACTTTTTCTGTGACTCAATTGTTCTTCAGTGTGCAGGCCTACACAGACTTAGTTGCTTCTGCCCAGGCTGCCGGTGCAACACTGCCAATCATTCCTGGCGTGATGCCGATCAGTAACGCCAAACAAGTTGTACGTATGGCCGAGCTAAGCGGCGCGGCAATTCCAGCCGAATTGATTGCAAAGTTTGATGCGGCGGCCGATGAGGATGAAGCTCGCGAAATTGGCATGGCCTACTCAACTCAACTTGCCAAGGATTTAGTTACTGCTGGTGCCCCTGGAGTGCACATCTTTACCTTGAATCATCACGCCGCAGCCATTGAATTGGCGCGTGGTGCCGGTCTTTGTCGCTAGCAACGCCTAGCCTGATTTTATGAACGACCAACTAAGTTTTGAATTTGATTCGCAACTGCCTGACTGGGCCAAGCAAATTGCTGTATTTGATCTAGAGACCACAGGCCTTGATCTAACCGATGCCCGCATCGTTACCGCCTGCGCAGTTGAGCTGGATGCTTCTGGAAACGTGGTTGGAACCAACTCCGAATGGCTGGCAAATCCTGGAATTGAAATTCCAACCCAAGCCAGTGACGTTCACGGTGTGACCACTGAGATTGCAGTGCGCGATGGTCGTCCTGCTGATGTTGTAGTTGGTGAACTGCTTGATACTCTTCGCGATTTCTTTGCTCGTGGACTACCAGTGGTTGCCTACAACGCTCCATACGATTTCACGATCTTGCACTACGAGGCCCTGCGTCATGGACTTGAACCACTAAAGGTTGGTGCCGTGATTGATCCGCTGGTTATCGATAAGTTCAAAGATAAATATCGCAAGGGCAAGCGTCGACTCGAAAACGCTGCCGAGTTTTATCAGGTACCGCTAGACGATGCGCACAATGCCACCGCCGACGCGGTTGCTGCCGGCAGAGTTGCTCAGGCCATTGCTCGACGTTGGGCAAGCGAACTTCCTTCATCAGCCGCCGAACTTCATGACGCGCAGGTTCAGTGGAGCGCAGCCATCGATGCCGACTTTGAGACATACATGCGCAAAAGCGTGAATCCAGATTTCACCGCTACTCGCGGCTGGCCGCTAAAGCTTTCAAACTAACGCGCGGAATACAACCAGCACTTAAAACAAAAAGCCCCGCCGAAGCGGAGCTCTTTGGTCTCAACCTACAAGCCGTGTGGACAACTTGCGGTTCTCGCGGAACTTACGCTCCGAAGTCTTGTGTTTAATCCCTTGGGATTAGGCACCAAACCCTTTGTATCGTGCGTTGAAGCGCTCAACACGACCAGCAGCATCCATGATGCGCTGCTTACCGGTGTAGAACGGGTGTGACTCTGATGAGATTTCAACGTCGAAAACTGGGTAAGTGTTGCCGTCTTCCCACTCGATGGTCTTGCTGCTTGAAACAGTAGAACGAGTAAGGAACGCTACACCCGATGCCAAGTCGCGGAATACGACTGCTTCGTAAGTTGGGTGAATGTCTGCCTTCATGGGAAAACTCCGTAATAATCAAAAATTGGGGTTTGTGCCTAACGGGCACAGTGTTCAAGCATAACAGAGGCTTTCCGGTTGGGATAGCCCTTTTAGCCGGTTTTTAGCGGGCGCGGACCCGGAATCTGCCCTCGGTAAAGTCCACATTCAGGCCAAAACCAAAGGCCTCAGAGATTTTGTCTGAGGTCAGGGTCTGGTGAATGTCCCCTGCCGCAAAGACCTGGCCGTCACGAATAAGCAGTGCGTGAGTGAAACCTGCAGGGATTTCCTCAAGGTGGTGAGTCACCATGACCATTGCTGGGGCCGCTGGTGCCGAGGCATATGCGCCAATGATTGCTATGGTCTGTTCGCGAGCGGCAAGATCCAGGCTGGCTACCGGTTCGTCCAGCAATAGTAATTCTGGGTCTGGCATTACCGCTCGAGCAATCTGAGTGCGCTTTCGCTCACCATCGCTCAGTGTGCCAAATGCTCGATCGGCATAAGAATCCAAATGCCACTCCGATAGCACTCGGCGCGCGCGACGTTCATCGATGTCTTCGTATTTCTCGTTCCAGCGGCCGGTAACGGCGTAACTAGCCGTCATTACGGCATTCAAAACAGTTTCTGAATTTGGAATGTGTGCGGCCAATGCCGATGATGCAAAACCAATTCTGGTGCGCAGTTCAAAAACATTAATTTCACCTAGGCGTTCGCCCAGGATCGTTGCCTGCCCGCTTGATGGGTGAATCTGTGCGGCTGCAACTCTTAACAGTGTGGTTTTTCCAGCGCCATTTGGGCCAACGATCACCCAACGCTGATCTGCCTCTACTTGCCAATCCACATTGTTCAGAATTGGTCGGCTGTCACGAATGACGGTTACGTTATTTAGATCGATGACGCGAGACATGTCTCTAGCCTAGGCGTTTGCTTGAATCGCGCTCTTATAGACGCGAATCGTTTCTGCCGCAATGCTGTCCCAGCTGAAGTGTTGTTCAACACGGGCTCGACCAGCCGCACCAAATTTTTGTAGGTCCGCGCTGCTTAGCATTTGATTAAGGGCAGCAGCGAAATCTGCAACAAACTTTGCTTCATCAAGTGGCTTCCCGCTGCCATCCATCAGTTGCTCGATCGGAACCAAAAGTCCGGTTTCGTTGTGAGCCACGACCTCGGGAATACCACCGGTGGCTGTGGCAACAACTGGCGTTCCACAGGCCATTGCTTCTAGGTTCACGATTCCAAGCGGCTCGTAAATTGATGGACATGCAAAGACTGTTGCAGCCGAGAGCATTGCAATTAACTCTTCACGGCTTAGGTGTTTTTCAACCCAGATTACGTTGTCGCGGGTTTTGCGAAGTTCAGAAACTAAGTCAGTTACCTCTTGCAAAATTTGTGGGGTGTCAGGTGCACCGGCGCAAAGCACAAGTTGAACATCACTTGGCAATTCCTTTGCTGCCTTCAAAAGATAAGGCAAACCCTTTTGCATTGTGATGCGACCAACAAAAACAACTGAACGCTGATCAGGGTCAACGCCATTAGCGCGAACCAAGTCTGGATTATTCGCAGCCTGGAAGGCTTGAAGGTCAATTCCGTTGTGCACCACTGAAACTTTTGCTGGATCAATCTGCGGATATGCGCGAAGAATGTCTTTGCGCATACCGTCTGACACCGCAATGATTCCGGCCGCTTGTTCGTATGCGGTTCGTTCGATTGATGATGACAACCGATACCCGCCGCCCAACTGCTGTTCTTTCCAAGGACGAAGTGGCTCAAGGCTGTGTGCCGTGATTAGGTGCGGAATACCGTGCAGGCTTGAGGCAACCTGCCCGGCGAAATTTGCGTACCAAGTGTGTGAGTGAACTAGGTCTGCCCCGGCAATGTCTGAAACCATATTTAGATCGGTTGACATTGTTTGCAATGCGCCGTTTGCATTATCGAATTCGGTGTTGTGGCGGTACGCAAATGTATCGGTTTCATTACGTTCATCACCAAAGCAACGGACCTTCACGTCAACGTGCTGACGCAGAACTCTCACTAATTCAGCGACATGTACGCCCGCTCCACCGTAAATAAAAGGTGGATATTCCTTGGTAATTAGATCGATCCTCATGACGCAATGTTATCCGTCCGGAACATTTTGCGAATAACATTCTGGATATGAGCACTCCAAGAGTTTTCGGTATGGTCCTAGCCGGCGGTGAAGGAAAGCGACTCATGCCGCTCACGGCAGATCGCGCCAAACCAGCAGTTCCTTTTGGTGGTAGCTACCGCCTGATTGACTTTGCTCTCTCAAATTTGATTAACTCCGGTCTTCGCCGAATTGTTGTGCTGACCCAGTACAAGTCACACAGCCTTGACCGTCACATTTCGCAGACCTGGCGCATGTCACCACTACTTGGTTCTTATGTTGCTTCTGTTCCCGCTCAGCAGCGACTAGGTAAGCGTTGGTTCTCTGGTAGCGCTGATGCAATTTTGCAGAGCATGAACCTGCTAAGTGACGAGCGCCCAGACATCGTTGTTGTAGTTGGTGCCGATCACGTTTACCGAATGGACTTCGAGCAAATGATCAAGGCGCACATTGCTTCTGGGCGTGGAGTTACCGTTGCCGCTATTCGCCAACCGCTACATTTGGCAAATCAATTTGGTGTTATCGAAGTGGATGATGCCGACGCCACCAAAATCGCCGCGTTCCGCGAGAAGCCAAGCGATCCAAAACCATTGGCCGATAGCCCAGGCGAAGTTCTTGCATCAATGGGTAACTACGTATTTAGCGCACAGGCACTAATCGATGCAATCGAACACGACGGAACACTTGAAGATTCATCGCACGATATGGGTGGCGACATCGTTCCGTACTTTGTAGGTCGTGACGATGCTGGCGTTTATGACTTCACCTTTAACGAGATTCCTGGTTCAACCGAACGCGACCACTCGTACTGGCGCGACGTGGGAACAATGGAGTCTTACTACGAGGCGCACATGGACTTGATCTCTGTGATGCCAGTGTTCAACCTTTACAACCACGAATGGCCAGTGCACACTCAGCAGGTCAATTTGCCACCAGCTAAGTTTGTGCACGACGGCGAAGGTAATCAGGGTCGTACCACCGATTCAATCGTTTCGCTTGGCACCGTAGTGTCTGGCGGCATCGTTGAAAGAAGTGTGCTGTCCCCTAACGTGCGTGTGCACTCAAGGGCGCTAGTGACCGATTCAATTCTTTTGGATGGTGTGCAAGTCGGCCGCGATTGCACGGTTAGACGAGCTATCCTCGACAAGAGCGTTGTCGTTGCCGATGGCGCATCGATTGGTGTCGACAAGCAGCGCGATCTCGATCGCGGATTCTTTGTCAGCGACTCGGGCATCACGGTAGTTGGAAAGGGCGTTCTGGTTACTCCGTGACCGAATATCTAGTGGTCTTTGATGTGGATTCAACTCTCATCGAAGACGAAGTAATTGAATTATTGGCTGAAGTCGCCGGAAAACGCGATGAGGTAGCCGCAGTAACCGAGCGCGCAATGGCTGGCGAACTTGATTTCGCGCAGAGTCTGATTGAACGCGTATCTACCCTTGCCGGTCTACCGGAATCAGTATTTTCCGACGTGCAGCAGCGCATTCGCATCACCACCGGTGCCAAAGAAACCATTGCCGCGATTCAGGCTGCCGGCGGAAAAGTTGGAGCGGTATCGGGTGGGTTTATTCAACTTCTTACTCCCCTGGCCACAGAACTAAATCTTGATTTTGCACGCGCTAATGAACTTGAAGTGATCGACGGCAAACTTACCGGAAAAGTTATTGGCAAGATCATCGATCGCACTGCCAAGGCAGAAGCGCTTGAAGAATGGTCGGCTGCCTCTGGCCTAACCAATACCGTTGCGGTTGGTGACGGTGCAAACGACTTAGAGATGATGGCTCACGCAGACCTGGGTGTGGCATTTAATGCCAAGCCGATCGTTCGCGAAAAAGCAGACGTAGTTATCGAAGGAAAAGACCTTCGAAAACTGCTAGAGCTATTGACTATTTAAAGTCAGAGGTATCTCCTACCAAGCGAGTGTTATCCGCTGGTACTGGCTCAACCGCTGCAAGAGCAACCTCGGCAGCAAATTCCTGAACGTTGTAAAGCTTTCCTGCACCCTCGCGACGTGCCTCGATTGCACCCGGGTTAGCGCGCTCAAGAAGCGTTGCAGTGATGGTGCCCTCGATCATGTCGCCAGAGACAACCACGAAACCAATGTTTCGTTCGGCAAGGGTAGGAATCATGTCGCGAAGAGCATCTTCACCGGCACGCTTCGAAAGCGCAACCGGAAGGTATTCCGGCATGGTTGGCGTAGTGCGAATGAAATGAGCCTGGTGGCTGGTCACAAACACAACGCGTGCGCCGTCTTTTAGAAACGGCAAGGCGGTCTTAAGGAGGTTTACCTGTGAATCACGGTTTAGGCGCATTGCGTAGTCTTCGCCAAGACCGGCTTCCATTCCTCCAGAAGCGTTCATTACCAAGATGTCTAGCTGTCCGAACGCTGCTTTCGCTGCCTCGAACATTGCCTTAACTGAATCCGCATCGGTTAGGTCTGCACCAACTGCAATCGCGTGTCCACCGTTTGCCTTGATGCCGTCAACAATCTTTAGAGCTCGAGCCTCTTTATTGCGGAAGTTGACCACAACTGACGCGCCGGCCTCGGCAAAATATCCAAGGGTGTCTGCACCGATGCCACGTGATGAACCTGTGACCAGTGCAACCTTGCCGTTTAGTGAATCTTTGCTAAGTGGGTTAGACATCTTTACTCCAGAGTTTTGATCGAGGGTTTTGATCGAGTTAGAAAAATTGTGTGGGTGTTACTAGTGACCCATACCAAGGCCACCATCAACTGGAATAACGGCTCCAGAGATGTAGGCCGCGTCATCGCCGGCTAGCCAAGCAACTACCTTGGCAACTTCTTGCGGTGCGGCAAAGCGGCCCGCGGGAATGCGCTTCTTGTAATCTTCTTGCTGCGCTTCAGGAAGTTCGGCGGTCATATCGGTGTCAATAAAACCAGGTGCAACAACGTTTGCGGTAATGCCACGAGCACCAAGCTCACGGGTCACTGATCGCGCCATGCCAACCAGTGCAGACTTTGCTGCCGAATAGTTAACCTGACCAGCAGAACCAAGCAGACCAACAACGGAGCCAATCAGAATTACGCGACCAAAGCGAGCCTTGATCATTCCCTTGGTTGCGCGGCGAAGCACACGGAAAACGCCGTTCAAATTGGTGTTGATTACTTCTTCAAATTCTTCATCGGTCATTCGCATCAACAATGTGTCGCGAGTAATTCCGGCGTTTGCTACCAAAACCTCAATTGGGCCAAGCTTTTCTTCGACTTCTGCGAATGCCTTATCAAGTGATGACGGATCGGTCACGTCTGCAACCACGCTTAGTGAGCCATCTGGTCCAGAGCCGCTGCGAACGGTCACTGCAACGCGGTGACCCTGAGCGATGAATTCTTCGGCGATAGAGCGTCCGATGCCACGATTTCCACCGGTAATAAGGACGGTTCTAGCTGTGCTCATAGCAAAATCTCTTTCTGGGACTTTCCTGGAATAGAACTGGGGCTTTTTGGCTTGGAACAAATGAAGTCTAGTCTTTGACTATCGCCATTGGACGGGAGAACACATCGTGGCCACGCCGCAGAGCCTTACCTCGATTGCCCAGTCCCCTGAGGCCGAGCGTAAGTCGCGCATGATCAAGTACACGGTTGCCATGACTATTCGCGTGGTTTGCATTGTCTTGGCGATGGTTCTGCAGGGTTGGCTAATGTGGGTTTGCTTTGCTGGCGCAATCTTGTTGCCTTATTTTGCCGTGGTAATCGCCAATGGTGTAGGCACCGGCCACGACAAATCAGCGGCACCCAAGGCGGTTGCCCCTACGCTGGTGATTGATGCCAGCTCTTTCACCAACACCGCAAAGCCAAATGACGGAACCAAACACACCGATTAAGTGCTCAAGAGCTGGTTGTTCCGCAGCCGCAGTTCACAAGGTGCTTTGGCGCAACCCAAAGTTGCACACACCGGACAGAGTAAAAACCTGGTTAGCCTGTGATGAGCATTTGACCTATCTGATTGAATACTTGCAGGACCGAGCATTCTTTATTGGTTCGGAAAAGATCTGATGCATTTACTCGAAAACTGGAAGCGCTGGCTGGTTTGGGCTGCGCTGGTAGTTGTATTTGCAGTTGCGTGTTCGTTTCTGTCAAATTGGCAATTCAGTCGCCGTGCCGAGGCACTGGCAAAGATTCAGTCAGTTTCCACAAATTTCGATCAGGCACCGGTTGCTCTTGATGAAGTTGCTGGGTCGGGCGCATTCGATGCCAAGAACGAATGGCGACCAGTAACGCTCTCAGGAAAATTCCTTATCGATCACGCGGTCTTGGTGCGCAATCGTCCTTACAACGGCTCTCCTGGTTTTTTGCAGTTGATTCCATTTCAATTGGATTCCGGCAAGGTGGTTGCAGTTGAAGCCGGTTGGTTGCCAACCGGCGATGACAATCATGCGCCAAAGATAATTCCGCTTCCGCCTGCCACTGAACAACAAATCGTTGCACGCGTACGACCAAGCGAACCAACTCTCAATCGTGATGCACCGGAAAAACAACTTGGCACCATCAATGTGCAGGCTTTAATTGAAAAAGAAGCTCTCTCCGGCCCGGTGTATAAAAACTTCTATGTGCGATTGGCATCACCATATTCTTCGGCTCAATTTCCCAAGGTATTGCCAAGACCAGAGCTTGATGAAGGTAATCACCTGAGTTACGCGTTGCAGTGGATTCTGTTTGCTTTGATGGCAGTTGCCGCGTTGGTTTGGGCAATCAAACAAGAGACGCAAGCACGACGTATGAAAATTGATCCAAGCTACCAACCAAAGGTTCGTAGGAAAGTCGGCGACGCCGACAAAGCTGCAGAAGACGCTGCTCTATAAAAACTTAACTAAGTTCGATTAGTTCGGCGTAGCCGTCGTTCCAGTGGTCTTCATCACCGTCAGGCAGAATCAGAACACGCTCAGGATTCAACGCCAACACAGCACCCACGTCGTGTGAAACCAAGACCACTGCCCCGGTGAATGTGCTTAGTGCGCGCAAAATTTCTTCACGGCTTGCTGGGTCCAAGTTGTTAGTTGGCTCATCGAGCAGCAACACGTTGGCCGACGAAACCACAAGTGAGGCAAGTGCAAGACGAGTCTTTTCGCCACCAGACAATACTCCGGCAGGTTTGTTCACGTCATCTCCGGTGAAAAGGAACGAACCCAAAACCTTGCGGGCATCGGTGTCGGCAAGTTGCGGCGCGGAACGCTGCATGTTCTCAAGAACAGACTTGGCAACATCAAGAGTCTCGTGTTCCTGAGCGAAGTAGCCAACCTTCAAGCCGTGACCCTCGATAATTTTTCCGGTGTCTGGTTTATCAATTCCGGCAAGCATACGAAGCAAGGTTGTTTTACCAGCACCGTTCAAACCGATAATGACTACCTTGGAACCTTTGTCGATGGCCAGATCAACCGCGGTAAAGATTTCAAGCGAGCCGTAGCTCTTGCTTAGGTTCTCGCCCATCAGTGGTGTGCGACCACACGGTGCCGGATCAGGGAACTTGATCTTGGCAACGCGCTCGACCTCGCGCACGTCATCAAGCGAACTTAATAGCGATTCGGCTCGACGAACCATTTGCTTAGCTGCAACGGCCTTGCTGGCCTTGGCGCCAAACTTGGCAGCTTGCAGTTGCAGCGTGCTGGCCTTTTTCTCGGCAATTGCGCGATCGCGCTTGCGACGCTCTTCGTCTGTCTCGCGAGCCTTCTTATAAGCGTTCCAACCCATGTTGTAGATATCAATTACACAGCGGTTGCCATCCAGGTAGAAAACGCGATTCACGGTTTCTTCAACCAAATCCACATCGTGACTAATCACGATTAGGCCGCCCTGATAAGACTTTAGGAAATCTCGCAACCACACCACAGAATCGGCATCCAAGTGGTTGGTTGGTTCGTCCAAAATCATTGTTTCTGCTGCGCTAAACAGAATTCGCGCCAGCTCAATTCGGCGACGCTGACCACCGGAAAGTGTTTTTAGCGGTTGATCAAGAATGTGATCCTTAAGGCCAAGGTTGCTGGCAATTGCCGCCGCCTCTGCCTCGGCGGCGTACCCTCCACCAGATTGAAAACGCTCTTCGAGCTTGGCGTAGCGAATCATTGCGGCATCAAAAATCTTTTCGTCGATGCTGCCCATGTCTTCGGTGGCCTTGGTCATTTGCGCCATCAGGTCACCCAAACCTCGAGCGTTAAGAATTCTGGTGCGGGCAAGTTCCTCTGGGTCACCGGTGCGCGGGTCTTGGGGCAGGTAGCCGATCTCGCCACCGCGTTCAACTGAACCCTGGTCCGGTTGACCATCACCGGCAAGAATCTTGGTCAGGGTAGTTTTTCCTGCGCCGTTTCGGCCGACTAGACCTACTTTGTCGCCCTTATCTACGCGAAAATTCACGCCAGACATCAGCGTGCGAGCACCAATGCGGATCTCTAGGTCGCGCACGCTAATCATGGGAATCTCCAAATATCGGTGTTGAAATCTGTCGCAAATTATGGGCGACCAACAAAAGACTCAGTCTACAATCGACTAAGGCCCAAAAGGTTGTTCCCCCTCA
>CANGJO010000024.1 GCA_947454285.1 Microbacteriaceae bacterium
GTGTTTTCTTCGGCTAGGAAGAAGGCGGTCTGATCAGAGACTCGCTGTGCCTGTTGCATGTTGTGAGTCACAATCACGATGGTCATTGATTCAGAAAGCTCTTGAATGGTTTCTTCAATTCGGCGAGTTGAACCTGGGTCAAGAGCAGAACAAGGCTCATCCATTAGCAAGACCTTTGGATCCATAGCTAGAGAACGCGCGATGCAAAGTCGTTGCTGCTGACCACCAGATAGTGAAAGTGCCTGATCGTTTAGACGATCCTTCACTTCGTTCCAGATTGACGCACGGCGCAGAGATGTCTCAACTAGTTCGTCCAGGTTTGCAGACTTGCGGCCAGAGAGCTTTAGACCACTGATTACGTTTTCACGAATAGACATGGTTGGGAATGGGTTTGGCTTCTGGAAAACCATACCGATCTTGATGCGCACATCAACCGCGTTCATTTCGGGGCTGTAAATATCCTGACCATCAAGTAGCACGCGACCAGCAAGACCAGCACTTGGAATCAATTCGTGCATGCGGTTAAGAGTTCGCAAGAAGGTTGACTTGCCACAACCCGATGGGCCGATCAGCGCAGTCACCTGATTGGCAGGAAATAACAGGTTGACGTCTTGCAACACCTGACGCTCGCCAAACCAAACGCTTACGTTTTCTGCGCTTAGGCTTGATGCTGCTGGAGAACTAGTTGCCATTATTTGACCTTCTTATTCTTTGATCTCTTTGAATCAGTTTTTGTGCGGCTAACCACGCGGGCAAAGCCAAATAGCAAGCCAACCAAAATCAACAGCACAAGTGCCGCTCCCCATGCACGAAGCTGAGATGTCTGATAGCCAGAGCCAAGGAATCCGTAAACGTAGGTAGGAAGCGTTGCAATTCCACCGGCAAACGGGTTTAGGTTGGTGCCGTTATTTGCGTTGGTAGTCAAGATCAGCGGTGCAGTTTCACCAACCACACGAGCCAAGCCAAGCAATAGCGCCGTGATGATTCCGCTCTTTGCTGCCGGCAGAATGACTTGGAAGAACGCGCGGTAGTTTGGTGCGCCAAGTGCCAGTGCAGCTAGGCGCAGGTCGGATGGCACAAGACGAAGAGCTTCTTCGGCAACGCGAGCAACGGTAGGCAACATCAGCGGGAACAACGCCAAGGCTCCGGTGAATCCGGAACGCTCAAGGTGAGCGAAACCCATGAATGCCAAAATAAACAACCCCGATACCACCGATGGCAAACCGCTCAGCGCCTGAGTAACCGTGCGAATCAGACCCTTGGTCTTTGAATCGGACTGGGTTAAGAAAACCGCCATTGCAATACCTAGTGGCACCGCCGCAATTGTGGTCATCAAAACAATCAAAAGCGTGCCAAGAATTGCGTGCCCCACGCCACCGTATTCAAGCGAGGTGGTGGTGTTTACGTAGACGTTGTTCTGCGCCAGGAACTGCGGGCTCATGGCGGTGATGCCCTGGGCAACCACTGCGTAAAGCACAGACATCAACAACACGAAAACGTTGGTACTTAGGAAGATTGAACCAAAAACCAGAAGTGCATCTTTTACGCCGCGAATTCGTGCGTACCTGAAACCAAGAATCGCAGCCGAGAGCAACTGCAGTGGTAAGAAGATCACGATCAACGCAAAAGAGAAGTCCAAGCCGGCAAGCACCGCAATCATAATTGCAGTTGCTGCAGGAATGATAGAGCCAATTACCGCCGGCAGGTTATCGGTTAGTTTTCTGTCTGCCCACGGCTGACGCGAAGCGATTGAACTCATTTGCGTCTCCCTGCAGAGCGGCTAACAATCAAGTTTGCGACTACGTTCACCAAAAGCGTGACAATGAAAATAACTAGGCCCGCGGCCATTAGACCTTCGTACTCGGCGGGAGTTGCCTCACCAAAGCGGGCAAGAATCCAAGATGCAACCGCACCACCGCGAGGTTCAAGAATTTCAAACCAGTTAATGTCCATCGAAAGTTGCAGCACGTAAAGAATTGCAACTGTCTCACCAATTGCACGACCAAGGCCCAAGAGTATTCCGCCCAGGATTCCGGTGGCAGAAGTCGGCAGAATCACCTGACGGAATACTGAGTATCGGCCACCACCGAGTGCCAGCGCACCGTTGATTAGACCTGCGTCCATCTGGCTAAAAATTTCGCGAGTCACAGATGTGATGATCGGCACAATCATTACGGCTACGATCCAACCTGCAATGAAAGGTGAATCGGTAAAGGTGCCACTTTCATTTCCGATGGTGAAGAACGGCAGCCAGCCTAAACTCTCGTGCAACAACCTTGCCCAGTTGGCCGCGACCGGAGCGAATGAAAGCAAACCCCAAAGACCAATTACCACCGATGGCAGCGCCGCGAGCAAGTCGATGAGTGTGGTGGCAATCTTTGCTAAGCGATCGTGCAACATAAAAACGATTACGTATGCCGCCGAAATTGCCATGGGTGTTGCAATCAGGATTCCAAGGAACGCCACTTGGATAGAACCCCACAACATTGGGCCAAGCTGCATGACTGGCTTTTCAGCCTCCGGGTCCCACTTGCTTCCAAATAGGAACGCTGGCCCCTGTTGCTGCAGTGCCGGGAAAGATTTTGCCAGCAAGAAAATAAGAATTAGAGCTACCAACAAGAATGCAAAGTTAGATGCAATTGTTGTGGTGCGGAAGAACCATTTGTCACCCTTAGAAAGCGGGCCTGTCTTTAGTTTGCGGCGCTCTGGCGCGCTTAGACCTGATGGCTGGGGCATGGCTCAATCATCATTTTGCCGAGTGAAGTGGACCTTTTAAGCAGGTTAACGGCAGGTGAATATGTACCGGTTTTAGTAGGTTCCGGTCCAAATCTGGCTCATTCGAACCAGCATCACGGCAACGGTTAGGGCACCCACGCCAATAATCACGGTTGACCATCGGGTTCGTTCAATCAGGGCCCAAAAAGCAGCACCGATAGGAATCAGCAGGGCAACGACCAGGTAGGCAAAGAATTCCACGGTGTCTTGCTTGGCACGTTCACCGGAAATCACGATCACAATGCTGGCAACAAGTTGAATTAGCAGCGCCAACTGAACTAGCGCCAACGCACCAATGGTTAGGCCGCTTGGCTTTCGCTTAGCCAAACCCAAAGTCAGTGCAAATAAACCAACTGCTGTGTCTAGAAAAAGTTGGGCGCTGTAGAACCAGGCAATCATTCGGCTACTCCCTCATTAAAGACCACCAGCGATTTAACGTCTTTTCCAGACACGGTAAGCATGGCCACCAAAGTTCCGTGCTGATCAATCGCGGCAAATGGTTCGGTGCCTTCCCCAGCGGCCTTAAGACGCTTACCGTGACGCAGGTCAATCACATCTTGTTCGGAAAGCTTTCTGGTGTGGAACTGTTGCTTGGCGGCATCAGAAATATCTAGTACATCAAGGGTTTCTTGAGTTAGGTCATCAAGCTCTTGCGCTTGCTCAATGGTGTACTTTCCAATGCGGGTTCTGCGCAAGGCGGTCAAGTGTCCACCTACCCCAAGCGTTTCGCCAAGATCGCGAGCAAGGGCACGAATGTAGGTTCCCGAGGAACAATCAACCTGAACGTCAACATCAAAATATGTTTTGCCGCCATCAACAACACGTTGCGGTGCGTCCATCATTTCAAAAGTTGTAATTTCAACTGCACGGGCGGCTAGCTTTACTTCATCACCGGCACGAACCTTGGCGTAGGCGCGTTCGCCGTTTACTTTGATGGCACTTACAGAACTCGGCACCTGCTGAATTGAGCCACGGAATTTTGCCATGGCCTTCTCAACAACGTCTTCGTGCAGTGCGTGAATCTTTTTTTCATCACCATATGCGACGACTTCTGATTCCTTGTCGTCGGTGATGGTTGATGCGCCAAGGCGAATGGTGGCGAAGTAGGTTTTGTCTTCACCAACCAGGAAGGTAAGTAATTTTGTCGCTGAGTTGATTCCAATTAGCAAAAGTCCGGTTGCCATTGGGTCAAGGGTTCCGGCGTGACCAACTCGGCGGGTGCCAGCGATTTTGCGAAGCCTGGCTACAACATCATGACTGGTCCAGCCCTGCGGCTTATCGATCAGCACTAGACCAGAAGACATTTACTTCTCTTCAGTGCTGTTTTCATCAACCATGTCATCGTAAATATCTTCGGCAGCCAAATCGGCGTCCTCTGGATCAACAATGATCTTTGGTTCCTTATAAGGATTTTCGTCGCCGGCAAACTTGGCTTCGGCAGCGAGTCGCGCTACCTCGGCATCACGGTTGCGGGCTTCGGCAAGCAGGTCGTTCATATGAGCAGCGGTCTCGGGAATCTCATCAAGCACAAACTCAACGGTTGGAGTCAATCGAATGTTTAGCTTGTGGCCCACTTCGCGGCGAATAACACCGCGGTTGCGCTCGATGATTGAAGAGCTGCGCTCTTTATCTTCAGCCGAACCATAAACGGTGTAGTAAATGGTTGAGTGCTGAAGGTCTGGGGTTACTTTGACGTCGGTAATGGTGACGAAGCCCAAATCCGGGTCCTTAACCGCGCGCTCAAGCGCCTCGGCTACAAGAACCTTAATTCGTTCCGCTAGTTTTCTAGCGCGGGCTGCGTCAACCATTACCTAATCCTGTTTGAAATTAAACGCGTGGCTTTTCACGCATTTCGAAGGTTTCAATGATGTCTTCTAGTTCAAGCTCATTGAATCCAGCCAGACCGATACCACACTCGAAGTCAGTCTTGACCTCTGTTGCGTCATCCTTGAATCGCTTCAAAGATTCGATCTTTAGGTTGTCTGCGATTACCTTGCCAGCGCGAAGTACACGTGCCGAAGAGTTTCGCTTGATGGTTCCAGATCGAACGATCGAACCAGCAATGGTGCCAACCTTTGAAGACTTGAACAGCTCGCGTACCTCTGCGGTACCCAACTGGAATTCTTCGTACTCTGGCTTGAGCATTCCCTTAAGAGCCTTCTCAATGTCATCAAGTGCTGCATAGATAACTGAGTACTGACGAATGTCCACGCCCTCGCGGTCGGCACGTTCCTTAGCCTTGTTATCTGGCTTGACGTTGAAACCAATGATGATCGCTGAGTCAACGGTTGCAAGGTTAACGTCAGACTCGGTAATTGCACCAACACCACGGTGGATGATGCGCAACTGAACTGAGTCATCAACTTCAATCTTGAGCAATGAGTCTTCAAGAGCTTCAACAGCACCCGATACGTCACCCTTGATGATGAGGTTAAGAGCTTCAACCTTGCCATCTTCCAGTGCCTTGGTGAAGTCTTCAAGGCTGACGCGCTTGCGAGTCTTAGCAAGCAATGCGTTGCGGTCGGCAGCTTCACGCTTCTCGGCGATCTGACGTGCCTGGCGCTCGTCTTCGGTAACCACAAATGTGTCACCCGCACGAGGAACAGACTGCAAACCTAGAACCTGCACCGGACGACTTGGCTCTGCAGCCTCAACCGCAACACCGTTTTCGTCGAACATTGCACGCACACGACCGTGAGCAGCACCGGCAACGATTGAGTCACCAACACGCAAGGTACCTGACTGAATCAGAACGGTAGCAACTGAACCGCGACCCTTATCAAGGTTGGCTTCAATGGCAACACCACGAGCGTCCTTGTTTGGGTTAGCACGCATGTCTAGCGCAGCATCGGCGGTCAACAGCACTGCATCAAGAAGATCCTTGATGCCCTTACCGGTAAGAGCAGATACGTCAACGAACATTACGTCGCCACCATATTCCTCGGCAACCAAGTTGAACTCCGTAAGTTGCTGACGAATCTTGGCTGGGTTCGCGCCTTCTTTATCGGTCTTGTTAACAGCAACAACGATAGGTACGCCGGCAGACTGAGCGTGGTTCAACGCTTCAATGGTCTGCGGCATCACACCGTCATCGGCTGCAACAACAAGAATCGCAACGTCGGTAACCTGTGCACCACGAGCACGCATAGCGGTGAACGCCTCGTGACCCGGAGTATCAATAAAGGTAATCGCGCGGTCAACACCTTCGTGCTCAACGTGTACCTGGTAAGCACCAATGTGCTGGGTAATACCACCGGCTTCGCCAGCGATCACGTTTGAGTTTCTAATGCTGTCTAGCAAGCGAGTCTTACCGTGGTCAACGTGGCCCATAACGGTTACTACTGGTGGGCGAGCAATTAGATCTGCTTCGTCATCGTCGTAATCGGTTGAGACATCAAGACCAAAGCCTTCGAATAGTTCGCGCTCTTCGTCTTCAGGAGAAACAACTTCAATCTTGTAACCAAGCTCCTCGCCAAGAATCTGGAAGGTCTCTTCGTCAAGCGAAGCAGTTGCGGTTGCCATCTGACCAAGTGCGAAAAGCACGGTGATCAGCTGACCAGCTGTGGTGTCAATCTTGTCTGCGAAATCTTGAATCGATGATCCGCGACGCAAACGTAGAACGGTAGTACCGTCACCGCGTGGAACAATCGCACCACCAAGTGATGGCGCATTAGTGCGCTGTTCAAACTCTTCGCGCTTTGCACGCTTTGACTTACGAGCCTTGCTCTGACCGCGAGCACCGCCCTTACCAAAAGCACCAGCAGTTCCACCGCCAACGCCACGACCACGGCCGCCACCTGGGCCACCGCCCGGACGACTAAAGCCACCGGCACCCGGAGCTCCACCAGGAGCACCGCCACCAAAACCTGGACGAGGTGCGCCAGAGAATCCACCCGGACGACCCGGACCACCAGCACCTGCTGGACGACCAGCGCCACCGGCGCCACCTGGACGACCCGGACCACCAGCACCTGCCGGACGAGGACCACCCGGACGAGGTGCACCAGGGCGACCCATTCCTTGTGATGGTGAGAAAGGATTGTTTCCCGGACGCGATACCGGACGAGGAATTCCCATTCCCTGTGCAGATGCGAATGGGTTGTTACCTGGACGAGGAATTCCAGGTGTTGCAGAAGTTGGAGCCGCAGGTGCAGCCGGTGCCTTTGCCGCCGGAGCTGCTGGCGCTGCCGGTGCAGCAGGTGCCGCGGTTTCAGCTACTGGTTCAGCAGCTGCAGCCTTAGGTGCCTTTGGAGCAGGAACAGCAGATTCGGCCGGAGCTTCACTGGTAGTTTCTTCAGCTTTTGCGGCGGCCTTTTTAGCAGGAGCTTTTTTAGGAGCCTCTTCTTTTGGCTTTGCATCTGGGAATGCTTCTCGAAGTTTTTTTGCAACCGGCGGAGCGATGGTTGATGAACCGCTCTTTACGAACTCTCCGAGTTCCGCAAGTTTGGCCAAAGCAACCTTGGAATCAATTCCAAGTTCCTTGGCGATGTCGTATACGCGTGGAAGCGCCACTTATTTCTCCTGTCTTGGGCCAAACCCTAAGACAGGGCAGGCCGTTAAAGCTGTTGGGTACTCATTTCGAGTTACTCATTTTTTGCCAACATCGTTTCTGCCTGTTCTTTAGTGAATACAAGACCTGATGAATCAACCTGATTAGTAAGTTTCAACGCTCTACCAAAGGCATTTCGTTGAATAGCTAGGGCTAAACAGTCTGAACTTGGGTGAATCCATGCTCCCCTGCCGGGCATATTCTTGCGGTGGTCAAAAGCCAAAACATTGGATTTTGAAACAATTCGCAAGAGATCTGCACGCTGAGAGCGCTGGCGACAACCAACGCAGGTTCGATACATTCTAACCCCTGAATACCCCGCTTAGATAGGGGCTAATCGTCCTCGAGGATGCTGTCCGGCTGAATATCAATCTTGGCGCCGGTCAACTTGGCTGCCAGACGGGCGTTTTGACCCTCTTTTCCAATAGCTAGCGACAACTGGAAGTCTGGAACCAGCACGCGAACCGACTTGGTAGCGGCGTCGAGCATGAATGAACTTGAGACCTTGGCCGGTGACAGAGCCTGGGCCACAAAGGCCGGAAGGTCATCGGAGTAATCAACGATGTCTATCTTTTCGTCGTTCAGTTCAGTCTGAACCGCACGAACGCGCTGACCCAGCTCACCAATACATGAGCCCTTGGCGTTTACGCCAGGCTCGTGTGCACGAACGGCAATCTTGGTGCGGTGACCAGCTTCGCGAGCAAGCGAAACAATTTCAACCACGCCGCTAGCAATTTCTGGAACTTCCATTGCGAACAACTTACGAACCAAAGACGGGTGGGTACGTGAAACGGTAACCATTGGTCCACCCTTGGTGCCCTGGTTAACCGCGGTCACGTAAACGCGAATGCGCTTGCCGTGTGAGTAGTCCTCGCCAGGAACCTGCTCTTCTGGCGGCATGATTGCCTCAATGGTGCCAAGGTCAACGTAAACCATGTACGGCTTCTGACCCTGCTGGATTACACCGGCAACGATGTCGCCTTCTTTGCCCTTGAACTCACCCATTAGCGAAGCATCGTTGATTGAACGAATGCGCTGTGCGATTACCTGCTTGGCAGCGCCGGCAGCAACGCGGCCGAAGTTTTCCGGAGTTGCCTCTGTCTCACCAATCTTGTTTCCCTCTTCATCAAGAGTTGGAACATAAATAGTTACGTGGCCAGTAGTTTTGTTTAGCTCGGCACGTGCCTCAGGAAGTTTTGGCGCATCGCGATCAAAAGTTTTTGGTGCAGCTTTTACGCTGGCAGCTGGTGCAGGCTCGGCCTTTGCAACCATCTTGTGATACGCAGCAAGGATCGCGTCTTCGATAACGCTAACAAGTTCGTTGAAAGGGATTTCCGCTTCACGCTCAAGGACTTTCAGAACACTTAGATCGATGTCCATTGTTTGCCTCCTTGGCGGGTCTTAAGTTTTTTAGCCTTTTAGAATTTCTGCTACAGCCGATTCTAGTGGTACCGCGCGGCGCACTCCAGATCGGCGGTCCCACAGGTCAACCTCTTGGTTTTCAAGACCCTTACCCACGATCACGATATTTGGAACACCGATAAGTTCTGCGTCGCCAAACTTAACGCCCGGACTCACCTTTAGACGGTCGTCCAGAATGACTGTCTTGCCCTGCGCCTCAAGATCGTTGGCAAGTTTGTCGGCGGTTTCGTAGACCACGTCATCTTTACCAGCAGCAACTACGTAAACATCGGCAGGTGCAACAGCTGCTGGCCAAATCAAACCGTTTTCGTCGTGGTTTGCCTCGGCAAGAACTGCAACCAAACGAGTCACACCAATTCCGTATGAGCCCATGGTCACGGTGATTAGCTTGCCGTTTTCATCAAGAACCTGCAGGCCAAGCGCCTCAGCGTACTTGCGACCAAGCTGGAAAACGTGACCAATTTCAATTCCGCGAGCAAGCTCTAGAGCGCCGGAACCATCAGGAGCCTGGTCCCCTGCGCGCACTTCGGCGATGTCAACCACACCATCTGCGGTGAAGTCACGGCCTGCGACTAGACCGTAGAC
Organism: Microbacteriaceae bacterium; assembly: GCA_947454285.1. Classification (GTDB taxonomy): domain Bacteria; phylum Actinomycetota; class Actinomycetes; order Actinomycetales; family Microbacteriaceae; genus Rhodoluna. Next base: position 9,332 of record CANGJO010000024.1, read on the forward strand.
GTGTCTTTCTTTTTCGTTCGCACCGGTTAGCCAAGCAGAACCCTCGACTACTCGCGGGTCAAGCAGGTAGCGAATCTTGGTAGCGCCCTTTAGTCCAAGAATTGCGTCGCTGTTCTTAACCGGACCAATGTACCCCTTGATCAATTCTGGGTGCTTTGCAAAATCTTCTTCATTTGCCTGTTCGATTTCATTTGGCGAGAACGCGGCCTCGGCACGCTTTACATCAACTTCGCGGTCACCAGGCAAACCAACAATGACAAGTTCGCGCTTGCCCTCCGGAGAAACCAAAGCCATCACGTTGTTTTTAAGCGTGTGAGCAGCGGTCCACTCAGAACCATCGGTGCGCTTTTTGTTTTCGTTAGACCACGCAACAATGCGCTTGATGTTTGAGCACTCTGGAGTGTGCACAATCTCGGCAGCCGGCTGACCGTCAATCACAATCTTGGCTGGCACCACGGTTGCAACCGCTTCAACGTTTGCCGCGTAGCCACCAGGCGAACGCACAAATGTGTCTTCACCGATAGGAGAAGGTGACAAGAATTCTTCTGACGCAGAGCCACCCATTGCACCGGCATCTGCCTTCACAACAACGTAGTCAACTCCAAGTCGAGTGAATATGCGCTCGTAGGCATCGCGCTGCGCTTGGTATGAAGCGCGCAAACCTTCATCGGTGGTGTCAAAGCTGTAGGCATCTTTCATCACAAATTCGCGACCGCGAAGCAGGCCGGCACGAGGGCGAGCCTCATCGCGGTACTTGTTTTGAATTTGGTAGATCGAAAGTGGCAAGTCTTTGTAGCTTGAGTAAAGGTCCTTCACCAAGAGAGTGAACATCTCTTCGTGGGTCGGCGCCAAAAGGTAATCGGTCTTCTTGCGGTCCTGAAGACGGAACAGGTTGTCGCCGTATTCGGTCCAGCGGCCGGTGGCCTCAAACGGTTCGCGAGGCAGCAGGGCTGGGAAAAATACTTCTTGCGCACCAGCTGCAGCCATTTCTTCGCGAATGACCTTCTCAATCTTTGCCTTCACTGCCAGACCAAGCGGCAACCAGGTGTAAAGACCGGCACCCGCGCGGCGAATGTATCCGGCGCGAAGCAAGAGCTTGTGGCCGGCTACGTCGGCATCGGCTGGATCTTCGCGAAGAGTTCGCAGGAACAGGCTGGAAAGGCGAATAGGCATGGGCACAAGTTTACAAGGCGTCAAAGCCCAAACCACGACTGATACCAGTCGCGCGAATTAGTCCTTCTGGGCTACTACGACCTGAGGTGAACCAACTAGTGCTGGATCCATAGTCTCGGCCAAGCGGTTTGCCTCTTCAATCAGAGTTGCCACGATCTCGCTCTCAGGCACAGTCTTGATGACCTCACCCTTCACAAAGATCTGGCCCTTGCCGTTTCCAGAGGCAACACCAAGGTCTGCCTCGCGAGCTTCACCCGGACCATTAACTACGCAACCCATAACGGCAACGCGAAGTGGCACGGTTAGTTTTTCAAGACCGGCGGTCACTTCGTTTGCCAAGGTGTAAACGTCAACCTGAGCGCGACCGCAAGATGGGCAGCTAACAATTTCAAGTTTGCGAGGACGAAGGTTTAGCGATTCCAGAATCTGTGAACCAACTTTAATTTCTTCAACCGGAGGCGCTGAAAGTGAGACACGAATGGTGTCGCCGATGCCGCGTGAAAGCAGTGCACCAAATGCAACCGAAGACTTAATGGTTCCCTGGAAAGCTGGGCCGGCCTCGGTTACACCAAGGTGAAGTGGCCAGTCACCGCGCTCGGCCAACATCTCGTAAGCCTTAACCATGACTACTGGGTCGTTGTGCTTAACAGAGATTTTGAAATCGTGAAAGTCGTGCTCTTCAAAAAGACTGGCTTCCCAAACTGCAGATTCAACCAACGCCTCTGGAGTTGCCTTGCCATATTTTTCAAGCAGGCGTGGATCAAGCGAACCTGCGTTTACACCAATACGGATTGAGACGCCGGCGTCTTTTGCGGCCTTTGCGATTTCGCCAACCTTGTCGTCAAACTGACGAATGTTGCCTGGGTTCACGCGAACCGCACCACAACCGGCGTCGATAGCTTGGAAAACATATTTTGGCTGGAAGTGAATGTCGGCGATAACCGGAATTTGTGATTTGCGTGCAATTAGCTGCAGGCGATCGGCGTCGTCCTGGCTTGGCACAGCCACACGAACAATGTCGCAACCTGATGCAGTTAGCTCGGCAATCTGTTGCAAAGTTGCATTTACATCTGTGGTTGGGGTGGTGCACATTGACTGCACCGATACCGGTGCGTCACCACCAACGGCAACCTTGCCCACCATGATTTGGCGCGTTTTACGGCGCGGAGAAATAGTAGGTGGTGGGGTCTTTGGAAGACCTAGGTTCACTGCAGCCACGTTAGCTCGCTTTCAGGTATGACTAAATCTTAAGTGATTTACAGAACGATTGGGTTGACCAAGTCAGCAATGATAAGCAATGCACTCATTGCCATCAAAACCACAAAAATAA
>CANGJO010000025.1 GCA_947454285.1 Microbacteriaceae bacterium
AGTTGTGTGTTGAGTTTATGCCACTAGATGTAGTTATCGCAAAGCCGTCCGGCGTGTCGCAACAAAGACTATTTTTTAGTCGTTTTAGTCACTTTTTGACCCGATATCGGGGTAGTTTTTGGTGCCTTTTTAACAGTTTGGGCCTTCGCGGGTTTGGTCGGCGTAGCTTCGAGCCCCTGGGCCTCGCGCATTTGGGCTTCCATTTCGGCATAAACCTTGCGTTCGGTGGCGTCGGCTCGCAAAATACCGCGCATAATCACGTAAAAAAGTCCGCCAACCAAGGTTGGTGGCACCAAGGCCAACAGGGCGTCCCAGAGTATTTGCAGGTCCATTACTTGACCAACGGGAACATGATGGTTTCGCGAATACCAAGGCCGGTGAGGCTCATCAGTAGACGGTCAATGCCCATTCCCATTCCACCCGATGGTGGCATGCCGAATTCAAGGGCCTTCAAGAAGTCTTCGTCTAGCTTCATTGCTTCTGGGTCACCGGCCGCGGCCAAAGTAACCTGCTCAACAAAACGCTGACGCTGGATCACTGGGTCAACCAGCTCCGAGTAACCGGTGGCCTGCTCGTAACCGCGAATGTAAAGGTCCCACTTCTCAACTACGCCGCTCTTTGATCGGTGATCGCGAGTCAGCGGTGATGTGTCAACCGGGAAGTCAATTACGAAAGTCGGCTTCACTAGGTTGCCCTTTACGAAGTGCTCCCAAAGTTCTTCAACGTACTTACCTGCAAGCGGGTGTTCGATTTCAATTTCCACCGATGCTGCCAGCTTCTTAAGTTCGGCCATCGGTGTTTCTGGAGTAATGGTTTGACCACAAGCATCGCTCAGTGATTCGTACATCGAGATGCGCGGCCATTCGCCACCTAGATCGTTGATCTCGCCATCTTCAAGCACTACCTGGTGAGTGCCAAACACATCCATGGCTGCGTTCTGAATCAACTTCTGAGTTAGATCGGCGATTGAGTTGTAGTCACCGTATGCCTGGTAGGCCTCAAGCATCGCGAACTCTGGTGAGTGAGTGCGGTCGGCGCCTTCGTTTCGGAAGTTGCGGTTAATCTCAAATACGCGATCAATGCCACCAACCACCGCGCGCTTTAGGAACAACTCCGGTGCAATGCGCAGGAACAGTTCTGTATCAAATGCGTTTGAGTGAGTCTTGAATGGCCGAGCCGATGCGCCACCGTGCAGGGTCTGCAGCATTGGGGTCTCAACCTCAAGAAATGCCTCTTGTTCAAAGGTGCGGCGCAGTGACTGCATAACCTTTGAGCGAATCTGCACTACCTCGCGCGCACGATCGCGCACGATTAGGTCAATGTAGCGGTGACGAACCCGATATTCTTCGCCAAGTTCGTTGTGCAAGTTTGGAAGTGGGCGAATGGTCTTTGCAGCCATCAGCCATTCGTCGGCAAGAATCGAAAGCTCGCCGCGCTTTGATGTGATTACCTCACCGGCAACAAACACGTGGTCACCAAGGTCAACCAGCTCTTTCCACTCTTCCAAGCGGGCTTCGCCCACCTTGTCAAGTGAAAGCATTGCCTGGATGCGCTGTCCGGAACCGGCCTGCAACGTAGCAAAGCAAAGCTTTCCGGTGTTGCGCTGAAAAACAATTCGTCCAGCCAGGGCAACCTTGTCGCCGGTGGCAACATCGGTGTCTAGGTCTGGATATGCCGCACGCACGCCGTCAATGGTGTGGGTGATTGGCAGGCTAACCGGGTATGCGTCGCCGGTTTCGTTTAGGCGCTCGCGCTTGGCAAGACGAACCGCAATCTGCTCAGGCAGATCCTGTTCTGAATCTTGCTCAATGTCTGGATTGACATTGCCAGTGGCGTTTGAGTCCTGGCTCATGCGGTGCTCCTAAAAAGTGATTTCGATGTTGTCGATCAATCGGGTTTCACCCACCACGGCTGCGATGAGCAAAATTGCCCGGCCGGTGAATCCGTCGGTGACGGCCTCAAAGGTGTCGGCGTCGACAAGGGCGATATAGTCAAGTTTAGCCTCAGGGACCTTGGCCATCTGGGTTCTTGCCGACTCGATGGCCGCCTGTGGCGTACTCGAGGTGGCCTGGCCAATCCTCAGCGCCGCCGAGATCTGCTCGGCAACCTTATGGTCGGCCTCGCTCAGGTATCGGTTGCGGCTAGAAAGCGCCAAACCGTTTGCCTCGCGCACAGTTGGTGCAACCACAATCTCAAGTTCCGGAAACTTTTGCGCGGCCATTTGTTTGACCAAGAAAACCTGTTGCGCATCTTTGGCACCAAAAACCGCGTACTTTGGTCGCACGGCTTCAAAAAGTTTGGCAACCACGGTGAGCATGCCGTCGAAGTGATCCGGTCTTGCAGCACCCTCGTACAGCGCACCAATGTGCCCGGCGCTCTCGCTCACGTTCATGTTGCCGCGATACAAATCATTCACGGTTGGTGTAAACAAAACACTGACACCAATGTCCTCAAGCTTTGCGGTGTCTTCTTCGATGGTGCGCGGATACTTTTCAAAATCTTCGCCGGCACCAAATTGCAAAGGATTTACGAAAATCGAAACCACAACAAAGGGAGTGTGTCTGCGCGCCTCGTTAATTAGCGAAAGGTGACCTTCGTGCAACGCACCCATGGTTGGCACAAAAGCAATTTCAAGTCCGCGCTCTCTGACCGCATCTAGTTCTGCGTTCAGCTCGTTGATGCTGGTTACTCTTTGCATTAGTTCAGCAGTTCCTCTGGGTCGATTGGAACGTGACCCTCGGCCAGCGCTTCTTCAACAGCGCTTCTGATTACCGGTGCAAGCACCGATCTAGCGTTGTCGATTCCAACTGACTCTAGTAATCCAATGGATTGATTTACGATCAGCTTTGAGAAATTGTTCGCCACACTGATTGCCTCAAAATAAATCTTGCGATCTGCTACGCTAATCACAATAGGTTCCGCACCCATCTCAATAACAAGCGCCTGCACAATAGGCAAGGCAACGTTCGGTGCAGAGACTGCAAAATAACTTTCGCGAATTCGCGAAAGGTCAATCGAAGTTCCAGTGAAAGTCATTGCCGGGTGAATCGCGAGAGGAATCACACCCTTGCTTACTGCCGGTTCCAAAACCTCAAAACCAAATTCACCGGCGGTGTGCGCAATTAGTTGACCGGCACGAAACAGGCCGGCCTCGGCCAATCCGCTGACCGTTTTTGAAATTTCTTCAGCGGGAATTGCAAACAAAACCAAATCGGCTTTTTCAATAATCTCTGGCACGGTGACCACGTCAACCTCTGGCAGCAGTGCCTCGGCGCGCTCGATGTTCTTAGGGTCAGTGCTGGCAATGCCAATGATTACGTGGCCAGCAGCGGCAAGGGCCTTGCCCAGCACGGTACCCACCGGGCCCGCCCCAATCACGCCTACGCTCAGGCGCCCCCTGGCTGAAGAAGCGTTCGCCTGCGGACTCAAGCCGGCTCCCCCGCTGTATTTGGCGCGGTCTTCGGTGCCGACTTCAAACCTTGGCCATCAGCTCCGGTAGCGTCATCGGTAATTCGGCAAATGCGTTCAACGATGATGGCGCAAATCGTCATCACTATCGAACCAATCAACGCCAATACATTTTGCAAAGTTGCCGGTGTGATTACCGGCGAGGTTAGCTGCAACCAAACCACACCAATGTGCCAACCGGAAAAGATTGCGCCTGAGATTGCAATTGACTTCGCAAGCAAAACTAAACGAACCGCATAAAACGGATTCAACGGCATTGGTCGCTGGGTAGTTGAATCCTTTGCTCGCGCCTTAAGTGCGCCGCGGTACTTGATCATTGGAATTGCCATCAGCAACAAAATAATTCCAATCAGCGGAAGAGTCACAATGATGTTCCACGGTGAAATTGGAATCGCTCCGCCGCCGTTAGCCACAAACTTCGGCAACAGATAACCCGCTGTGGTTGATGGCACCGCCCAACCAATCAGGGTCATAAATTTTGTTGGCTTCACTTATTTACCTGCGCTCACTTTGCAAGCCAAACTTCGTCTTGCATGGGTGCAGCCAAAGTTTTTACAGAACCGTGGCCTGGCAAAACCGCATCGGGGTCAAGCATTGCCCAGGGCACCAAAACAAATGCGCGTTCGAATGCACGTGGGTGCGGAATGGTTAATTCTTTTCCGGCCTTCAAAACGTCACCGTAGGTCACGATGTCAATATCTAGAGTGCGTGAACCCCAACGCTCCAATCGCACGCGGCCGTGCTCAGTCTCAATGCGTCGAATTTCTTCAAGCAACTCTTTTGGCTTCAGCGTGGTTTGAATTTGCACCACGCCATTTAAATAATTTGGCTTGGTTTCGTCGATGCCTTCTTGGGTCACCGCTGCCGATTCAACTAACGGTGAACAAATGACTTTCTTGATGCCCGGTGTGACGGCCAGTGCCTTTAGTGCCGATCGAATTGTTTTGCGGCGCTTACCTAAGTTGCCGCCAATCGCCAGAATTGCGCGAACGGGTTCTGACATTAGTGCGAACCGCCATTTTCAAAAGACTTGTCTCGCTTGCCCTTGACGGTCACCGATACATCGTTGAACTCGTAAACGATTGGCGCGTTTGGCTTGTGTACGGTGATCTTGGCCTTGGCCACCGGTCCGGCCGGTCCTCCCCAGTTGAGCACTAGATCCAGCAGGCGCTGAGCTAGGGTCTCCAGCAAATCAACCGGCTGGTGCTTCACGTTGTCGACCAGGGCCTTGGCCAGGTCGCCGTAGTGCACAGTCTTGTTTAGGTCGTCGTTGAACTCAAGGTCCTTGTTATCCACCCAAACCGTGGCATCCACGTAAAAGTCCTGGCCATTCTGACGCTCAAAATCAAAAACCCCGTGGTGTGCAAAGACGCGCAGCCCAGTGAGCTTGATCTTTAGGGTTTTGGCCATGAACTAACTCTATTGGCCAATCAGTGTGGGCCTAAGTGAAATTACTCCGATGCGTGAAGCGCGCGAACTACAGCAATTGCATCGGCTGTGGCCACTACGTTGTGCACTCGAACGCCCCAAAGCTTGCGCTGCATCAGCAACGCGGTCAGTACCGCGGTAGCCAGGTCTCGGCGATTGTTCGAGATTGAGCCATCACCCAGGCCGTGGCCATCGATGTCAGCGTCAAGTGCCCCGGCAATGAATCGCTTGCGCGAAGCGCCAACCAAGATTGGGTAGCCAAGCTTCTCAAGCTCATCTAGGCGAGCAACCAGCTTCCAGTTTTGATCCATGTCCTTAGCAAAACCAAGACCCGGGTCAATCACGATCTTGCTCTTACTGACCCCAGCCGTAATTGCGGCATCAACGCGGTTTTGCAATTCAATTGCTACCTCGCGAGCCACATCTTGATACTGATTTAGTTGATCCATCTCTGTGCTGAATCCGCGCCAGTGTGAAATCACCAGAGTCGCGCCAGTCGCGGCAGCAACCTGAAACATTTTTTCGTCGGCAAGGCCACCAGAAACATCGTTAATAATTTTTGCCCCGGCAGCCAGAGCTGCGAGTGCGGTGGAAGAGTTCATGGTGTCGATAGAAATCTGCACATCATTGCGGCCGGTGGCCAAAAGCTCGGCACTGATTGTCTCAATCACCGGAATTACTCGAGCCAGTTCTTCGCTGGTGCTGATTCGCTGCGCGCCTGGGCGAGTTGATTCGCCGCCAACATCAATAATGTTGGCGCCGCCGATGATTAGTACACGCGCGTGATCAAGCGCAGAATCCAAAGTCGAAAATTCGCCACCGTCACTGAATGAATCTGGAGTGACGTTAAGCACGCCCATGATTTTTGGTGCGGCTACAAGAGTTGTCATTTTGCGAGTGCTACTTAGAAATAAGTGCCATTACCTCGGCACGTGCCGCAGGTTCTGAATAGCAACCGCGAGCAGCCATGGTGATGGTGTTTGCTTCTGGCTGGCGGGCACCGCGTGAGATCACGCAGTGGTGACGTGCCTCAACAACAACCACAACACCCTTGGTGCCAAGACCTTGTTCAAGTGCATCGGCAATTTGGGCGGTCAGGTTTTCTTGCAGCTGCGGGCGAGCAGCAACGGTCTCAACCAACTTAGGCAAACGACCCAAACCAATTACGCGATCACTTGGCAAGTAGGCAACGTGTGCGACTCCGGTGAATGGCAACAGGTGGTGCTCGCACATTGAAACAAAGTCAATGTCTTTCAAGATCACAACTTCGTTGTGCTCGGCCTCAAAGGTGTCACCCAGCACAGACTTCTCATCAACGCCAACGCCCTTAAAGAATTCCCCGTATGCCTCGGCAACTTTTTGCGGGGTTGCTAAAAGTTCGGTACGAGTTGGGTCTTCACCGATTGCCGAGATTAACTCAACAACGGCTTTCTTTACGCGTTCGGCATCAACCATGAACTACTTCTTCTTTGCAGAAGTTTTCTTAGCAACCGGCTTAGCCGCAGACTTTTTAGCCACAACCTTCTTTGCCACTGGCTTCTTGGCCCCAGCCTTAACCTGGGCCGCCGCAGCAGCCTTAGCCACCTTTGCCTTAGCAGCGCTTGAACCCTTTACCGGAATGGCAATTGGGCCCTGCTTTGAAACCGGACGTGACTTCTTGCTCAACCACTGTGGGCGCTTCGGCAACTTCTTAACCGGCTTAAAGATCTTTGCAATGTCTTCTGCCTGAAGAGTCTCGCGCTCCATCAGTTCCTTGGCCATTGCATCAAGAACCTTGCGGTTAGTCATCAATGCCTTGTATGCCTCGTCGTGCGCGGCATCAAGAATCAAACGAACCTCGGCGTCAATCTGCTGAGCAGTTGCCTCCGAGTATTCGCGAGCCTGTGCCATATCGCGACCGATAAAAACCTCGCCGCTATTGCCGAACGAAGTGGCACCCAGCTTGGCCGAGAAACCGTACTTGATAACCATGTCACGAGCAATGTTGGTTGCCTTTTCAAAGTCGTTCGATGCACCGGTGGTTGGATCGTGGAAAACAATTTCCTCGGCAACGCGGCCACCCATTGCGTAGGCAATCTGATCAAGCAATTGGTTACGCGAAACGCTGTAGCGATCTTCAAGTGGCAACACCATTGTGTAACCAAGTGCGCGCCCGCGAGGAAGAATGGTCACCTTTGAAACTGGGTCGCTATTGTTCAGCGAAGCAGCAACCAGTGCGTGACCGGCCTCGTGGTACGCGGTGTTCAGGCGCTCACGGTCTTGCATCAAGCGAGACTTCTTCTGCGGTCCACCAATTACGCGGTCGATTGCCTCATCTAGAGTCGCAGCAGAAATTTCGCTGTCACCCTGACGTGCAGTCAACAGCGCCGCCTCGTTCAAAACGTTTGCCAAGTCGGCACCTGTGAAACCAGGTGTGCGGCGAGCAACGCTAGCCATGTCTACCTCGGCGGCAATTGGCTTGTTCTTGGCATGCACCTTCAAGATTTGCTCGCGACCAATTAGGTCTGGGGCGCCAACACCAATCTGACGATCAAAACGACCAGGGCGTAGCAACGCAGGGTCAAGAATGTCAGGGCGGTTAGTTGCAGCAATCAAGATCACGTTGGTCTTTGAATCAAAACCATCCATCTCAACTAGCAACTGGTTAAGAGTCTGCTCGCGCTCGTCGTTTCCGCCACCAATACCGGCACCGCGGTGACGACCAACTGCATCGATCTCGTCAACAAAAATAATTGCCGGCGCAGCTTGCTTTGCCTGCTCAAACAAATCGCGAACGCGCGATGCACCAACACCAACAAACATTTCAACAAAGTCTGAACCACTGATTGCAAAGAACGGAACGCCAGCTTCACCAGCAACCGCCTTGGCCAAAAGAGTCTTACCGGTTCCCGGCGGGCCATACAAAAGCACACCGCGTGGAATCTTGGCGCCAACTTTTTGGAACTTCTCTGGCTCCTTTAGGAATTCCTTGATCTCTTGCAACTCTTCAAGCGCCTCGTCGCTACCCGCAACATCGGCAAAGGTCACGTTAGATGTTTCCTTGCTCACCAACTTGGCGCGTGACTTACCAAAGTTCATCACCTTGCTGTTGCCGCCTTGCAGGCCAGACATCAAGAACCAGAAAATCGCACCGATAATCACGAACGGCAACAGTGTGCCAAGCAGTGACAGGTACCACGGGGTTGACTGAACGTCGTCGTTGTAGCCATCGGTGATGTCAGCCGCAGCAATTGCATCGGCAACCTGAGGTCCGCGCGATGCCACGTAATAGAACTGAATGTGATCGCCATACTTGGCGTCTGCGTAGTCAAGCTCAACATCAACGCGCTGGTCGTTGCCCAAGATCGTGACCTTCTGAGCCTGGCCGTTCTCAATTAGGTTCAGACCGTAAGCGGTATCAACGGTCTTTACGGTCTTGCCATTGACCATTGACGAGCCAATCAACAAAACCATTACTGCTACAAAGATCCAGACGAACGGACCGGCAAGGAGTTTCTTAAAGTTCATAATTGAGGCAGGGCCTCATACCTTTCTTATGAATAAACCTCTGGAGAGAGCACTGCAACGCCCTTTAGCGTGCGGTAGCGCTCTGCATAGTCGAGCCCGTAACCAACTACAAACTCATTCGGTATATCAAAACCAACAAGGCCGACATTTACTTCCACCTTTGCCGCAGCAGGTTTACGAAGCAACGCCACAACCTCAACGCTCGCAGCACCGCGGGCCTCTAGATTGCCCACCAACCAGCTCAATGTGAGCCCTGAGTCAATGATGTCTTCAACGATTACAACGTGACGGCCAAGTACATCGGCGTCCAAGTCTTTAAGAATTCGCACCACACCTGAAGAAACGGTGCCAGAGCCGTATGACGAAACAGCCATCCAGTCCATCTGTGCCGGAATCTGCATTGCGCGAGATAGGTCTGCCATGAACATCACGGCACCTTTTAGCACTCCCACTAGCAGCACGTTTTTATCGGCGTACTTTTTATCTAGCTCTGCCGCTAATTCAGCAACCTTTGCGTTGATTTGGTCTTCGGTGACTAGCACCTTGGTGATTTGGTCGCTTACCTTCGAGAGGTCCACTTAGCAGGCTCCTGTTTTGAGAGTTTTTGTGGTGTGTAGGGCAATGGTTTCACCCGTGCGTTCAACTCTAATGCCTGGCAGAGTGAGCGGTTTCTGCCCGTGCCAGTCATCCACAAGCGCATCAATCGCCAGAATGTGCACGCGGGCCAGCATCGGCGCCTGCAAAACCACTGCGGCGAGCGCGATCAATCGGTGTCTAATCGCCAGCGGCAGAGCCTTAAATTCTTCAACACCGATATCGATTCGCGTGGCCTTCTCTTTGGCTACCTTCTTATAGGCGTCCAGGGCCAGCTCGGCTAGCACTTCTTCGTCTTCGCGCAGGGTATCGGCGGTGCGGGCCAGGGCCTCGGCAATGCCCGGACCAAGCTCGGCCTCTAGCGCCGGCAACAGATTTTCGCGCACCCGCACCCGGGTGTAGGCAACATCTTTATTCATTGGATCGTGCCACGGCTCTAACCCGCTGTCGGCACAAAAGTTCTCAGTGGTCTCACGAGTAATTCCCAGCAGCGGTCGCAGGTAGATTCCGCTTACCGCAGCCATGCCATTCAGGCTTCGGCCTCCGGATCCGCGAGCCAGCCCCATCAGCACGGTCTCTGACTGGTCGTTCAGGGTGTGACCCAGCAACACCGCGTTGGCTCCGGTCTGTTCGGCAACTGCGTCGATCGCCTCGTAGCGCGCAGTTCGTGCCGCGGCCTCTGGCCCGCCATCGGTGCCCACGGTCACAGTGCGAATTTCAACCGGAAACAATCCCAACACTTGTAACTTGTGTGCGGTCTCTCCCGCGATCTGCGCAGAACCAGGTTGCATTCCGTGATCAATCACGACCGCCCCAGCTTTCAGTTCAGCACGCGGTGCCTCGAATGCAGTCGCCGCAGCCAGTGCCAAGGAATCTGCGCCACCAGAGCAGGCCACCAAAACTAGATCGCCGGCTTGCAGGCCAGCGGCGGCAAAACCTTCGCGCACGGCACGACGAACATCGGCAATGGCCGGGGTCAATCGCGGGCGCTCGTTCAACGGGTTCTTTCGGTAATCTTTTAGAAGTTGGGCAAGTAGTTCTTGCCATAAGCCTATTTAGGAGACCCATGGGTTACGAAGCAGTTATTGAAATTCCTCGCGGATCACGCAACAAGTACGAGGTAGACCACGAAACCGGTCGCGTACACCTAGACCGCGTTCTATTTACTCCTTTTGTTTACCCAATCGACTACGGCTACTTCGACAAGACTTTGGGTGGCGACGGCGACCCACTAGACGCACTGGTAATTCTTGAGTTCCCTGTTTTCCCTGGCGTTGTGGTTGACGTTCGTCCAGTTGGTGTTCTTCCTATGGAAGACGATGGCGGCATCGACGAGAAGGTTATCTGCGTACAGACCAAGGACCCTCGCTACGCACACATCAAGGACATCAACGATGTTCCTGAGCAGACTAAGAACGAGATAAAGCACTTCTTCGAGCACTACAAAGATCTAGAGCCTGGCAAGTGGGTAAAGGTTGGCGAGTGGAAGAACGCGGCTGAGGCTGAGCGTCTAATCAAAGAGGCCCTAGAGCGCTACGTACCACCAACCGGCCACTAATACTTAAACGAAAATCCCCCGACTCGTTCGGGGGATTTTTTATTGCGCGAAATTATCGGGTAGCTAGGTAATCGTCTAGCTGGGCAAAAGTCCCACTAAAACCAATTCGCATTGACTCTAGGTTTTCGTAATACAAATCTTCTTCGTGCGGTTGCGCGTTGATTGGCCCGCCCTCAAGGTGAATCAAAGTCTGGTCGCCGTCTTCAACAAAGGTGAGTGTGCTCTGCACTTCTAGCGGCCATTCCGGATTCATAAAGTGGCGCTGCTTCGTGCCTTCTGCATCAGAGAAGTAATTCACAAACACAATGCGCTGGTGCTGGTCAACCTCTAGGTAATCAAACGCGCCCCACATCTCAAACTGCTCGGCAGCATCTGGTTCGTTGGTCATCAGGTAGTGAAATTTTCCGCCCGGCACAACGTTGGCCTTGGCCACCTTCATCACCAAACCGGTTGGCCCCCACCACTTTGCGAGCTCGTCTTCTTTGGTCCAGGCATTCCAAACCACACCGATAGGCGCGTTGGCAACGTGAGAGATTCTGAAAGGTTCGCGTGCAGTCATGCAAAAAGTTTAGGGCGTGCGCCGCTAATTAGTTACGCGAACTAGTTGGCTGTTGGGCGCCCTGCGTAAGGGAAAAGCTCACCGTAGCGCAGCGGAACAATGCGCACGGTACGAGCTGGGTTTGGTGCCTCTAGCATCATGCCGCCACCCATGTACATCACCACGTGATACTTGTCGCCATCAAATGCTGACTCCTGTGAGTACCACATCAAGTCGCCGCTCACCGCTTGCTGCAACGGAATTAACTTCTTGGCATACGCCATGGTGCGGAACTGATTGGTTGCCGAGTGCGTACCAATGTAAACACCAACCGCTGCATAAGAAGCCTTGGTGATTCCAGAACAGTCCCAAACGTCTGGACCCATTCCACCAAGCACGTAACGCTCACCAAGTTGCTGCTTAGCAAATGCGAATGCACCGTCAACCTTTGCCGCGTTTGCCGGACCAACGTCATAAAGTTCTGGCGCGGTTGGCATTGTCTTGCCGGCGTTCTGGCGCGCTTCGGCAGCCAGGCCTTCTGCACGTTGACGCTCAAGATCGGCTGCGGTGTTTCGCAAGCTTGCAAGTTGCGAGTAGAAAGTTTTGTTTAGTCGATTGTTTTCATCAACCTTTGCCTGCACCGCGTTCGCTGCGTTTTGCGCTTC
>CANGJO010000026.1 GCA_947454285.1 Microbacteriaceae bacterium
CCATTGACATGTTGATTACCTTGGCCGGAGTTTTGTTGACCGGAATGTTCGAAAGTGTTTCACCATTAATTACAAAACCATTCAGGTCCTGACCGGCCGCCCAGCGAATCGCCAGCGCCAAGTCAAGTGATGAACCCTCACCCTGCACGCCAAGAACGCGTATCGGTTGGATCTTGGCATTCGGAGCAATTCCAGAGATACCGATTGAGTCAGATTTTGCACCGATAATTCCGGCAACGTGAGTGCCGTGCCATGAAGATGTGTCGGCACCAACACCATCGCCCGGATCAGTTGGGTCAACGTCGCGGCCATCGCCATCGCCAGACTTTGTTGCGTCTGAAACGAAGTCATAACCGTCAACCAGCTGACCGTCAAACTCTTCGTGCTTGGTGATACCGCTATCAAGCACGGCAACTACCACTGAGCTAATTCCGCGCGTTGCCGTCCAGGCGCGCGCTGCAGCAATTCCATGATCGGTGCCCAGGTACCACTGCAAAGAAATGTCGGCATCCTGCGCCTGGAACTCATCAACGTTCGATTCTGTGCCGCGACCATTTTTGGCCGTCATCGAGATCGAATAAGTTGCGGCCGATGAAAGCGCACCAAGCGTGCAGTAGTTCAGCGTTACCGCTGAACAAGTTACCTCTGGGCCAACGTTTGCCTTTGCAACGACCTTGTAGGTGGTTGCGGTAGAGCCACGCTGAGCTGGAGTTTGCGGTAACCAACGAACTACGTGCGATGAAGTTGCGAAGGAAAGCTTGGTTAAACCCAAGAGCACTGGTGCTTGAGGTGCCGCAGTGAGAGTGCGGCTTGCTATGGCCGATGGGTTTCCAACTTTAGAGCTTGAACCCTTTTTGGTTATCGCAGAAACGCGCACATATGTTGGCGCACCTGCAGAAAGGCCGCTGCTCACGAATGCGCTGGTTGCCGTTGACTTGGTGTTTGAAACTACTGTCTTCCACTCTGTCTTATTTGCGCTTGCCTCAATTTTGTAGCCGGTTATTGTTGCGCCATAAACAGCGGCTGGCTTGGTCCAGGTGATTTTTGCTCTCGCCGACTTTGGGCTAGTGGCCAGCCAAACATCGCTAACCACAACTGACTTGACTGCACTCGCCGAAGTAATGGTTGCTGCATTCGCCGCCTGAGCCGGTAGAACTAGTGCTGCGGTCACGAGGGTGGAAACAATGGCAGCTGCAAAGCGACGAGAAATATTCACTCGTTCAGCCTAGGGCTGGAACCTTGGAAAAGCCTGAACTCAGAGGGATTTTTGCATCAGCACAGTGCCCAGCCAGCGGCCAAACTTAAAGCCAACTTTGCCAAGATGGCCCTGGTGCTTAAAGCCAAAACGTTCGTGCAGCGCAATCGAAGACTCGGCGCCCTTATCGCTGATCACAGCAACGACTTCTTTAACGCCGGCAACCTTGGCCTGATCTAGAAGTTCCTGCAAAAGCCTCGTGCCAACCCGCTTGCCGATTGCTGCCGGGCGCAAATAAATACTGTCTTCGACGGTGCGCTTGAAGGCAGCTTTTTGTCGCCAAGGCGCCACATAGGCAAACCCGATAATTTGCCCGCTTGGACTCTGCGCAACAATAAAAGGTAACCCAAGTTCAGTAATCCAACGGAACTTCTCTGCCCAGTCGGCCAGCGCCATCACATCCATGTCAAAGGTGACCACACTGTTTTGGATGTAGTAGTTGTAGATCTCAACCATCGAAGTAAGGTCAGCCTCAGTAGCCTTGCGTATTACCGGTTCTGCATTTGTTTCACCGAGTTCGCCCTTGGCACGCTTCATACGCACCAAGCGCCAGCGTGATTCAGAATCCAATGCCATGAGAAACCCCTAACAAGCCCAATCTATCGGCTGCTCGCCAACTTGGATTAGAGCCTGGTTGGTTTTGGAAAAAGGCTTGGAGCCAAAGAAACCGCGGCGGGCCGAGAGCGGGCTTGGGTGGGCCGATACCAAAACCGTGGAATCGCAAAGTGCACTGCTTAACTGCTGCGCCTGCGCTCCCCACAAAATTGCCACCAACCTGCGGCCAAGCTTTCGATTCAAAACATTGATCGCCTTGTCGGTAAATGCGGCCCAACCAATATCTGTGTGCGCACCTGCCTCGGCAAGGTCTGTGGTTAGGTGACGGTTCAGCAGCAGCACACCTTGCTCGGACCAACGCGAAAGGTCACCTTCGGCCGAAACCGATTTTCCAAGATCGTCTTTTAGTTCAATCAAGATATTTTTCAGGCTGCGCGGCAACGGCTTGACGCTGGTGTCCACGGCGAAGGAAAGCCCAATCGCGTGACCGGCAGTTGGGTAAGGATCCTGGCCAACGATTAGAACGCGAATTTCGTCGAGGGGTTTTTCGAATGCGCGCATCACAAGCGGTAGCGGTGGTACGAATTCGCCCGAGTGCGCAGCCAGTTTTTGCTCGATGGCGTCAAGGATTTGTTTGGCCTCGGGAAGGGCCTGCTGCCAGCTTGGGTGCATCTGCTCGAAGAACATTCCTCTAGCGTAAGGCGAACATTACGTAGTATTTCACCGCGACTTCCGCTGAATTGGCTTTGCTCCTACTGTTATGGAAACACCTCCGAACAGTAAGGGAACATCATGAGCACAGATCCAGCAAAGTGGGGCTTTGAGACTGCACAGATTCACGCAGGCGCTCAGTCAGACCCAACCACCAACTCACGCGCGACTCCGATTTACCAGACCACCGCGTACACCTTCAATTCAAGTGAGCACGCAGCCAAGCTGTTTGGTCTTGCTGAGTTCGGAAACATTTACACCCGCATCATGAACCCAACTCAAGACGTTGCCGAAAAGCGCATCGCAGCTCTTGAGGGCGGAACCGCCGCCCTGCTACTTTCATCAGGTCAGGCTGCCGAGACCTTTGCAATCTTGAACATCGCTCAGGCCGGCGACCACATCGTTGCATCATCAACCATCTACGGCGGAACTTACAACCTGTTCAAGTACACACTGCCAAAGCTTGGCATCACCACAACTTTCGTTGAGGACCAGGATGACCTAAAGGAATGGCAGGCAGCTGTTCAGCCAAACACCAAGGCATTCTTTGCCGAGACTATTGGCAATCCAAAGGTTTCGATTCTTGACATCGAAGGTGTTGCCGACGTTGCTCACAAGAATGGTGTTCCGCTATTGGTAGACAACACCGTTGCGACTCCTTACCTAATTCGTCCGCTTGAGCACGGGGCCGACATCGTGATTCACTCGGCAACCAAGTTCCTTGGCGGTCACGGCACAGTTGTTGCCGGTGCAATCGTTGACGGTGGAAAGTTTGCTTGGAGCAAGTCAGACAAGTTCCCAGGCCTTACCACTCCAGACCCTTCGTACCACGGCGTGACCTACACCGATGCCCTTGGCGACGCAATCGCGTTCATCATCAAAGCTCGTGTTCAGTTGCTTCGCGACATTGGTGCATCAATCGCTCCAGCAAGTGCGTGGCAGTTGATTCAGGGAATCGAAACCCTGAGCCTTCGCGTTGAGCGCCACGTAGAGAACGCAGAGAAGATCGCGCACTTCCTTGAGAAGCACAAGCTGGTTGAATCTGTTAACTACGCGGGCCTAAAGAGCTCTAAGTGGCACAAGGCTGCAAAGAAGTACGCGCCAAAGGGTGCGGGTGCAATTGTGTCGTTCGAGATCAAGGGCGGCGTAACCGCTGGTGCACGCTTCGTGGACTCACTGAACCTATTTAGCCACGTGGCAAATATCGGTGATGTTCGTTCGCTAGTGATTCACCCGGCGTCAACCACTCACTCACAGCTAACTCCAGAACAGCAGTTGACCTCGGGCGTTACCCCAGGCCTAATCCGCCTATCGGTTGGCCTTGAGTCAGTTGACGACCTGATCGCCGATCTAGAGACCGCATTCGAGGCCGCTAAGTAAATCTTTCAAATAAAGGAAGAGCGATATGCTTATTCCCTAATGGAATTTCAAACATCAGCCGGAGATTTAGTCCCGTCAGAGTTCATCACTGAGGAGCAGAGCCGCCAACTTATTGGCCGCCCTCCTGCAAGTGGTGCTTGGCGCGACGGTGATCCAGCTGGTGACCGCCAGTTCGCGCCCCTTTCTAACCTCAAGTTAGAGAGCGGGCGCGTTCTTGCTAACTACCGCATTGCATTCGAAACCTGGGGCGAACTAAATCACGAGCACACCAACGCCGTTTTGATTTTGCACGGCCTGACCGGTGACTCGCACGCAACCGGCGATGCCTCTAAGGAACACCCAACTGATGGTTGGTGGAAGCACGTCATTGGTCCGGGACTTGCCATCGACACCGATAAATATTTCGTGGTCTCAAGTAACGTGCTTGGCGGTTGCCAAGGTTCAACCGGACCTTCGAGCCTTGATACCAACGGCCGTGAATTTGGTACCTCTTTTCCTTACATCACCATTCGCGATCAGGTAACTGCGCAGCGCGATCTTGCTCACCTAATTGGAATCAAGAAGTGGCACGCCGTGCTTGGTGGTTCGGTTGGTGCAATGCACGCACTTGAGTGGGCCATCATGTACCCCGATGAAGTTAAGCGCGTTGGTGTAATTGCCGGTCCGCCTGCACTGACCGCCGATCAGATTGCCTTGAACTCAATTCAAATTCAGGCGATTAAGAGCGACCCCGCGTTCGCGAATGGAAACTACTACGACGCAAAGCCAGGCTTTGGTCCGCACCAAGGTCTGGCGTTGGCTCGACGCATGGCGATCTTGAACTACCGCTCGCCAAGCGAACTAAACGATCGCTTCGAGCGCGCCTGGCAATCTGGTGTTTCACCACTTGGTGGCGGCGGACGTTGGGCAGTTGAGTCGTATCTTGACTTCCACTCCAACAAATTCACTCGTCGCTTTGATGCCAACAGCTACATCACACTGGTTGAGGCAATGAACTCGCACGACGTTGGTCGTGGACGCGAATCACTTGAGGCTGCACTGGGTAGCATCACCGCTAAGAGCATTGTGGTTGGAATTTCTTCCGACCGCTTGTTCCCTATCGAGGATCAGAAACTTATCGCCGACAACATTGGTGGCGAAATTATTGGTGGCGGACTTCAGGTAATTGAATCGGAATTTGGTCACGATGGATTCTTGATTGAAGACATCAAGCTTGCGCCGATGATCAAGTCGCTGCTGGACGCGTAATTTTATTTTCGGGTTAACTCGCTGAGTCTGAGGTTGGCGTAAACCAACATCGCAATTAGTAATACATTTCTGATCGTGAGCAAACCAACGCTCAAGTCTCCAAGGCCCATTAGGTCAATGTAGAAAACCGGGTAAATCAGATTTGTGGTGGCCGCAAGAATCAGCAGACCAACAACAGGAATCCTTAGTCTCGGAACCTCATAAATAATCAGCGCCATCATTGGCACCGCCAACCACGCCATAAATTGCGGCGAGCCAACTTTATTGAAGACGATTAGATCTAGCACCGCTGTAAAGGCCATTACCGCAAACACCGTGTTGCCTGGTGTGCCAGCTTTTTTGGCGCGATAACCAAGCCACACGGTGATGCCGAGTGCGGCAAACATTATCGGTGTCATCAACTGCGCGAACAGATCAACCATGGGGCCGAAGACCTGGTTGGTGATGATTTCGCGGTCGTAGTAAATGCCAGTGTCATGCGCCCCAAGCTTTGCGGCCCAAATCCAGATCATGGCGATTGGCGATTCAACTTGAATGCCGCGGTTGCCTTGTTTGAACACGAACGAGAACAGGCTGTCATTTGCGCCGGCGGCCATTGCGAAAATCAGGACCGCTACCGTCGAAGCCAGTGCGGTTAGTGCAATTACTTGCTTTCGTTTGTCGGCAACGAACTTGCTGACCGCCAAGGCGAATGGCCAAATCTTGATCCAGGCGCCGAAGCTAAACAGCGCCACAGCCAGGGCGATTCGTTCGCGCGCCAGTGCGGCCAGACCAAACACCGATACCGCCGCTGCAACTGCGTCGATGCGTCCGATTCCGGAAGGGCCCAGCAGCAATAAGAAAGTAACCCAAAAGACTCCGGCCATCATTGGGCCGCGACCGCCCCTGCCCCACGATGTCAGTATTCCAATCGCAAGAGTATTGAGCAAAGCGATCAAGGTTGTCCAACCAACCAGAATTCCAGCTGGTCCCCCGAGAACTTGAGCCAACCACATCGGCAACAGCGACGGGTACGGATAAACAAAGTCCTGAGTTAGGCCAAACAACGGTTCGCCCAATTGCATTTGCTGTAGCCAGTAGCCATAGAGCAGCACGTCGTTTAGTGGCGGAACGCGGTCAAATAGAAAACTAAATCCGTACAAGAGGTATGGGGTTAGGAACGTGGCCAGCATCAGAGCAACGAAATTCAAGCGCCGCACCCAAAGTTGACTTATCCACACAGAACTTAGGCTACCCAAACCTATGCTTTTAGATATGACGAAACTGCGGCAAGCACGGGCATCGGTGTTTTTGTACTTTCTGCTCTGCGGTTCGGCAGTAACCGTTTGGGCCACTCACATTCCAGTGGTCGAAAAGAATTTGTCTCTGTCGCACGCACAAATTGGAATCATCATTTTGCTGCTTGGTGGAGGGGCCCTGGCATCGATGCAAATAGTTGGCAACCTGGTTGATCGCCAAGGCAGCGCCAAGGTGTTGAAGTGGATATCGGTGGCACTGGGACTTACCTTGATGTTGCCGGGACTAGCAACTTCTTACCTTGCGCTGGCGGTCGCAATCTTCCTGCTGGGTGCAACCATCGGCGGAATCGACATCGCAATGAACGCGCACGCGCTTGAAGTTGAACGTGCGTATCAGCGACCAATTTTTTCTTCGTTTCACGCAATGTGGTCGATTGGTGGCGTAGTTGGCTCGGCGGTAACCGGTGCCGCGCTTTCGCTGCAATCACCGATGTACCTCACGATGTTTGGTTGGGGCATTTTGACTATTGTGACTGGACTAGTTTTTTCTAGATTCCTTTTGGTAAGTGTTGCCAACCAGCAAGCCACCGAGCAAGTTGCACCAAAGACACGAGCTCGCGAGTTTTACTACGTAATCCTGATTGGCCTTATCTCTGCATCGGCAGCGATCATCGAAGGCGTGGGCATTGATTGGTCTGCTCTATTTAGTATTGAAAAATTTGATGTCAGTGCCGCTACCGGTGGAATCAGCATTGCCGTATTCGCGGCGGCAATGGCAACAATCAGATTTGTTGCCGACAAAGTTGTTGCAAAGCACGGTCGCATTTTTGTGATTCGCACCGGAGCCGCGATTGCTGGTGCGGGTGTGGCCATGGCGCTCGTGATGCCAACCGTGCAACTCAGCTGGCTTGGCTGGGCAGTTGCCGGTGTGGGAATCTCAGGTGTGGTGCCTCAGTGCATGGCCTTTGCGTCAGACATTGGTAGCAAACAAAACCAAGGCAGAAACTTAGCCAAGGTGGTTGGACTTACTTATGCCGGCGTACTTGGTGGTCCGGCAGTGATTGGATTCATTGGAAACGCTGTAGGTTTACAGTCCGCACTAATTCTTGGAATCGTACTGGCCGCATTTGTTGCCGGTGGCTCAATGGCTATGCAGAAGGGTGAACAGAAGTATGGCGAAACTATTTGAGCCGCTTAAGGTTCGCGAACTTGAGATTCGTAATCGCATATTTATTCCGGCGATGTGTCAGTACTCTTGCGAAAACCAAGATGGCGTGGTCAACGAGTGGCACCTTGTTCACCTAGGAGCGCGTGCAACCGGCGGTGCCGGAATGATAATTGCCGAGGCAAGCGGTGTAACTCCGGAAGGTCGTATCTCACCTTGGTGCCCTGGCATTTGGAACTACGAACAGGTGGCTGCCTGGGCTCGCGTAAACGAATACATTCACTCTCAGGGCGCCAAGAGTGCGATTCAACTTGCACATGCCGGTCGCAAGGGTTCCACCTACCGCGAATGGAGCGGCAAGGGATCGGTGCCGATTGAGAAGGGTGGTTGGCAAACCATCTCATCAACCAGCGAAGCTTTCGATGGCTACGAGCCACCTCGCGAACTTACGACGCAAGAAGTTCACGAGCTAGTTCATGATTTTGCTTCCGCTGCAAAGAACGCTGTGCTGGCCGGTTTTGACGCAGTAGAGGTGCATGCTGCTCATGGATATTTGATTCACCAGTTCTTGTCACCAATTACCAACAAGCGCACCGATGAATTTGGTGGCTCACTCGAAAACCGTGCACGTATAGTTTTGGAAATCGTTAAGGCCATACGTGCAGAGGTTGGCGAGTTACTGCCAATCTTTGTGCGCTTATCGGCAACGGACTATCGCGAGGATGGCTGGGATGTGGAACAAACTATTCAGGTGGCTAAGTGGTGCGCCGATTTGGGCGCAGACCTTTTTGATATTTCATCTGGTGGTCTAATCACCGGCGTGAACATTCCATCCGGACCCGGCTACCAGGTTCCACTTGCTGAAAAGGTTGCCGATCAGGTTTCGCAACCGGTTGGTGCGGTAGGTCAAATTACCAGCGCGCAGCAAGCCGAAGATATTTTGCAAAACGACAACGTTGACATTGTTTTGATTGGTAGAGCAAGCCTTCGCGACCCCTACTGGGCTCTTCGTGCTGCACACGAACTTGGCGTTGAGGTTGATTACTGGCCAAAGCAATACCTACGCGGAAAATTTCCGCAAGCTTAGTAATTTATTGGCGACGAGTTGCGTCTTGAACTTCGCCAACCAGCTCTTCAAGAATATCTTCAAGGAACAGCACACCCTGAACGCGTCCGGCGCGATCAACTGACTTTGCCATGTGCGCATGTACCCTGCGCATGCTGGCGAGTGCGTCTTCTAGTTCCATGTTGGCCGAAAGCGTGATCAGTGAGCGAACGCGCTTTGGCGGGAACGGGTCATCGGCCTCATCGTGATCAAGGTCAATAACATCCTTGAGGTGCAGGTAACCAACTAGCTCGCCGTTCTCATCATTCAGCGGATACCTAGAGAAACCGTGCTTAGCGACTGCCTGCTCAACCTCGCGCGGAGTTACCGATTCGCTAAAGGCAACCAACTTATCGATTGGCACGGCAACGTCGCGCACCTTCTTCTCAGTGAATTCAAAAGTGTTAGACAGCGTACCGCTGACATCAGATAGCGCGCCCTCACGAGTGGAGTGCTCAACAATATCTTCAACCTGATCAAGGGTGTAGGTGCTGTTTGCCTCATCTTTGGCATCTACGCGGAAGACCTTAAGAATTGCGTTGGCCGACCAGTTCAGCGCCCAAACGATTGGGCGAACAACCTGCGCTATTCCGTAAAGCACTGGAACAAGCACCAATGCTGCGCGCTCTGGAATTGAGAATGAAATGTTTTTTGGAACCATCTCGCCAATCACAACGTGCAAGAACGAAACAATAATCAGCGTGATGGCAAAGGCAACGCCGGTGCCTACCTCTTCAGACAGCCCAAGTGTAAGCAGCATTGGCTCAAGTAGGTGGTGAATACTTGGCTCGGCAATCAACAAAATAAGAAGCGAACAAATAGTTACACCAAGTTGAGTGGTAGCCAGCATCAGGGCTACCTTTTCCATTGCCTTGATGGTTAGCTTGGCGGGGCCACTGCCGGCCTCGGCACGCGGTTCAATCTGCGCACGACGTGCACTAATCACCGCGAATTCGGCGGCAACAAAGAAGCCATTTGCCAAAATCAAAACTAGGAACCAAATAATTCCTGCCCAATTGCTATTCATTATTCGATCACCTCGCTTGTTGGTGTAAAGCGAACTCGATCAACACGGCGGCCATCCATGCGTTCTACGCGCAGCAGGCCGTCTTCGATTTGAACCTCATCGCCAACCGCAGGAATTCTGCCCAGCGCACTCATCATGAAACCGGCAACAGTTTCATAGGCGCCATCGTCTGGCACCTTGATAGCCATTTCCAAAAGCTCATCCGGGCGAATCATGCCTGGGAACAAAACAGAAGAATTTGCACCACGTGTTACACCGGCTTTAGCGCGGTCGTGTTCGTCGGCAAGTTCACCAACTAATTCCTCAACCAAATCTTCTAACGTTGCTAAGCCAGCGGTGCCACCGTATTCGTCTACCACAATTGCTAGTTGCAAACCCTTGGCACGAAGCTCAACCATCAGGGTTTCAAGGCGCATGGTCTCTGGAACGCGCGGGGCCTCGACCATGATTGCCGAAACCGGAACATCAACACGCTTTTCGCGCGGCACGGCTGCCGCCTGCTTTACGTGAGCAACACCGATGATGTCATCGGTTGATCCATCTGAGATTGGAAAACGCGAGTGGCCGGTTTTGATCGAGGCCTGAATCAGCGCTGCCAGGCTGTTGTCTTTATCAAGTGCGTGCATTCGTGGACGCGGAGTCATTACATCTGCCGCAACCAATTGGCTAAGTGCCAATGTCTTGGTAAGCAGTGTTGCAGTTTGTGCATCAAGCGCACCCATGCTTGCCGAACGGCGAACCAGTGATGAAAGTTCTTCGGCGGTTCGAGTTGAACTCAGCTCTTCCTTTGGCTCAATGCCCAGCGAACGAACGATTGCGTTGCCCACCTTGTTCAGCACCACGATCATTCCGCTGAAGATCCAGGTGAACGCCAGCTGGAAACCCACCACAAATTTATTGACTTGGAGCGGCAAGGTTAGCGCCAACTTCTTTGGCACCAGTTCGCCAATCAGAGTTGAAAACAGCGTGGCCAAAAACATGCTGACCACAAGGCCAACGCCCTCAAGCAGCGATTCAGCCACGCCAAGATTCACCAAGGTTGGTCGCAGCAGTGATGTGAGGGCAGGCTCAACCAGGAACCCGGTGAGCATTGTGGTTAGCGTAATGCCCAGCT
The DNA here is from genome assembly GCA_947454285.1 of Microbacteriaceae bacterium. Taxonomy (GTDB): domain Bacteria; phylum Actinomycetota; class Actinomycetes; order Actinomycetales; family Microbacteriaceae; genus Rhodoluna. The sequence continues at coordinate 10,799 of CANGJO010000026.1, forward strand.
GGGCGCCGGAAAGATGAGTGCTGGTTTTGGCTAGGGCCCGAATTGAGTTACTTAGGCCGCGTTCGCCGCGTTCGCGCCTTGCCTCAAGGTCGCTGCGCTCCAGATTGACCATTGAGAACTCGCTGGCCACGAATAAACCGGTACCGATGGTCAGAATCAGACCGAATCCGAGCATTAACCACTCACTCATCGGGCCACAC
>CANGJO010000027.1 GCA_947454285.1 Microbacteriaceae bacterium
ACGAACTGAATTCGATTCTGGTAGAACTCGCGGTTGATCAGATCTCCCAGCGCCTGACTGGTGGTGCGGTAACTCTTGCGAAGAACCTCGGCACCAAAAACTCTGCGCACGTGGTTAAAGATTGATTCAACTTCAATCTCGCGACCGATTGGCGTTGGACGGTTTTCAATTTCAAATCCGGTTGGTGCTGCAATTGCATCGTCGCCAAAAACCACTACCTGGTTGGCGCGCTTAAGTGCCGGCAGGTTTTCGGCAATTGTGGTTCCCGCTGCATCCAAAATCAACACGGTGTCAAAGGCAGCAGCTGCCGGCAATTCAGCAGGAATGCTGAATTGTGAAACCAGCACGGCTGGCAATGTGGCAGCAGTCAAGGCTGGTGCAGCCGCAGTCACTGCAGCGACGCTTGCGGTTCTGGTGCGTAGCAATTCTTTTAGCGCTGAGGCCTCGGCAGAAGCCGATGCCAGGCCGGCCTTCCAGCGCATCGACAACTCGTGCGCCACGGTTTTTGCGCCAACCGCAATTTGCGCTTCGTAAGCTGCGCGGAACCTAAGTTCGTTCGCTGCAATTTGATGGGCGGTGTAACCCAACACCGATCCGTCTCTTGAAACCACGCTCTCCAGCGCAGACTGCCACCATGCCTGATCAAGTTCCAGGGCAAGGTGTTCCTTTGCGGTGTGCAACTTGGCCAGGTCACGAGCAAGGGCACCCAAACCAGCATCACGAAGACGAGCCATAACTAATGCGCGATCACCAAGGTTGGCAAGCGCATCGGTGTCTGTGGCAAGCGAGCGAAGCTTTAGCTTCAATTCGATAATTGAAAGCTTGATTAGCGCAGGCTCTTCGGATTCTGGATCCAGGTGCTGCTGAATTCGCTCAAGGTCTTCCACGAATGCCTGGTACGCAACGAGTGCATCGTTGATCCCACTTGGCACCTGCGGAGCGCTTGGAATTGTGCAGTAAAGCTGCCACATTTCACGCTGCTGCTGAATGTCTTTCAGGGCCGCGTGCATGTCGGCAACGTGCATGCCAGGGCGAAGATATTCCTTGGCCAGCTTCTTTAGGCGACGGCGATTTCCGCCAGACATTTGATTGCGCTCGGCACCCTTGCGTGGCGCAGTAGCAGCAATCAACTCATTGAGTGGTCGATCAAAGACATCGGCAACAAAGCGATCCAAGGTGTCACGAATTCCAACGAAAAGTCTTAGGTAGGTTCCCCAGTCATCAACAGTGACCGCCGACTTGAAGTTCACTTTTTGGGTGAACTCATTCAATTGACTAGAAAGCTTTGGGAACAGATCTTCGTCTAAGTTCTTGGCTATTGCCAAGACCTGTTCGAGCTGCGCAGGTGATTCAAAGACCGCCTGGTGCCAGGCGGTGTCTTGTGGGCCGTACTTGAATTCGCCAAGCTCGAAGGCTTCGTTCAACAGCTCAAGAGCATTGCTTCTATCAACGTGAGCCAGCAATTTATCGCGTGGAATGCGAGCGCTGGTCAAAGCCGGTCTTGCCAAAGCGCTCAATGTTGAAAGTTCACGCAGCACTCGAGAAATTGAGACACCAAGTTCGGCATCGGTTGAATTCAGTGCATCGAAGTATTTGTCGATTTCATTTTCAGAGGCAATGCGTTCGCTTCGAATGGCTGCCACGTTATCGGGTTGGGCCTTTTCGTTTCTAGAAATTCCGGCAACAACATCAACCCAGGTTGAATCGGCGCGAACCGCGAGCCCACCCAAACCAATCGCGCTGAAGCGGTCGGCAATTTCGTTAAGAGTCTGGCGGCGTGGGGCCACAACCAGCACGCGCTTGCCATCGTGAACCAAACCGGCAATTACGTTCACCACGGTCTGTGTGTAGCCACAGCCTGGCAAAGTTTCAACGGCAAAACTCTGCCCCGCCAAAGCACGACTAACAATTCGCATCTGAGTCGCATCGGCATCAACCACCAGATTCAACTCTGGAACATCAATGTCGGCCAGACCCTGGTTTGGTTCACCGGTAAGTGCATCAATCAGTGGCGTGCTGCGCTTGTCAAAATCGGCCAGAAGTTCGGAAACTATCGTGGTGAAGTTTGAGATCACCAGGATTCGCTTTAGATCAAGATTCGCGGTGTTGCCGGCAAGGTTGGCCAGGTAGTTCAGCACAGTGACCGGAATCAGGTCAGAGCTCTCGTTTTGACGAGCCAGTAGGTCGGCCTGATTCAGTTTGATTCCGTAGCAAGAATCCAGCGCCTCAACCAGAGCTGGGTTCACTCGTGGCTCACCATCGATGGCAAGTTCGTAATCGTCTGCCTTGCGAATAAGCGAAACCGGCCACAGCAAGATAGGGATGTTCAGGTCAAAGCCGTCGGCTTCAAAATTTGCTAGCCCGCCAACCAAGTAAATGGTCTCGATGCCAAAGTTGCTGCTGATGCGATCTGACTTGGTCTTGATTCTGCGAGCAGCCGAAAGCGCTCTTGAAAAAGCCAGCGGGTCGCGAACCAGGTTAGAAAGAAGAGTCTGACGACCGGTAACGAATTGCGAAAAACCACCCGGGTGGCTGCGCTCTAAATCAATCTGGCCAAAAGAATTGGCTTCAAAGTTTGTTAGCGGGTTGGTGACACCGATGGCACGGATTTCTTCTTGCCATTTAGTCCAGTTTTCGAGAGCCGCCATGGAAAGTAGCCTAACTTTTGGCCGCTCAATCAAAGGGAAGGCTCGCTAGCGAGCGCTGGCAAGAAGAAACATAGGCCGCATAATTACCGACCTGTATATTTACAGAGCACGCCTTCGTAGCTCAGTGGATAGAGCAGTGGTTTCCTAAACCATGTGCGGAAGTTCGATTCTTCTCGAGGGCACTACGCCGCTCTTGCCAGACCCAAATACGGATCCCACTCAGGCTCAAAGCGCTCGGCACCGCGAACCATCCAGATGGTGCCAGCCGGCATTCGCGGAACAAAATTCAAATTCCAACCAATCTCACCCAAGGTCTTGTCACCTTTTTTGTTGTTGCACTTTAGGCAACAAGCAACCAGGTTCTCCCAGGTGTCTTTACCGCCGCGCGATTTTGGTTGAACGTGATCAATGGTGTTGGCGGCACGATTGCAATAAGCACACCGATGTCCGTCGCGGCGCAGCACTCCCCGACGCGAGACTGGAATTACGCGACTGCCTGGAATGCGCACATAGCGTGAGAGCAAGATCACCGATGGCAATTGATATTCGCCTTTGGCGCTGTGCACGGTTAACTCATCAGATCCGGCAAGCACGGTTGCCTTTTGATTGAAAACCAAAATTAGGGCTCGCTTGAAAGAGACCACAGCCAGCGGTTCGTATCCTGCGTTTAGTACAAGGGTGCGCATGTTTTCCTTTCGAAGACGCCCACACGGATTGTGGGCTTTCGTTCTAGGACTAACTACTCCGATAATTCGGACAATAAAAAAGCGCCGTCATAAATGACAGCGCGTTAGTTTCGCGATTGTTGAAGTTGTTGGCTTTGTTGACAGTAGAAACGTGCTTGAGCTGCATGCTTGGTTGGCACGCAAATCAAGGTCATCTCGACCACCTCTTCAATCAGGAGTTAGAACCTGTTGTCAGATTACGCCCGAGCGCCGGCAAGTGCCATGAAATAGGGGTGTGTTTTAGATGAAGATTTGGTAACTAAAAAAGATGGATTTTTTACTTGGTGGCAAGTCGCACGAAGTGCACGTTGCTAGTGAAGATCGGCGCCAGCTTCACTGTGTCGCCTGGGCGAGGTGCGTGGTAGAAGTTTCCATTACCGGCATAGATGCCGTCGTGACTCATGTCGTTCATGATCACTAGGTCACCCGGCATTGCGTCTTCTGGCTTAATCTTGATTCCCATTCGAGCCTGGGTGTGCACGCTGTGCTCGAGAGCAATACCAAACTGTGCGAAAACGAAGGCCACGTAACCAGAGCAGTCAAAACCGCGAGGAGTTTCGCCACCAAATACATAGGGAGTACCAACGTACTTTGCGGCAACTTTCAAGATGGTTGCTCCATCGAGAGTGCTGTATGGCGGGTTCGATACGTAGTCTGCCGCGGTTGGGCCGTCGTAGGTTCGGTACTTATTCAAAGTCTCTTGACGCGCAATCTCGGCGGCGTCGGCTGATTCGTATTGACCACGAGAGAACTTCACGGTGTTCACCGCCGCCACGGTTAAGTTCTGGGTGTCCTCGGCCGAAGCAATCGCCTGGGCATCGGTGGTGGTGAATCGGGACATCGCTGCGATGTCTGGGTTGTAGGCATAAGCCGGAAGCGCAAAAGTGGCAAACAAACCAGATGCAATAGCCATGGTCACGGTGTTGCGGAATGGGCGACGTGCATAAAAAGGAACCTTGCGAGCTGCACGAACTACAAAAGCTGAACCATTCGCTGTGTCTTGTGCCTGATTAGCAAAGAATTTGGCGTCTGCCTTGGCCAACTTTTTGGCATGGCGACGCTCGGCGCGAGAAAGTCTGGCCTTCTCGGCTTCACGAATTGATCGGCGGCTGCGCAGTTCGAATGATTCGAAAACGTTGACGTCAACGTCTGCGCGATACCTGCCTTTAGCTTTTTCTGCCAAAACTAGAACCTCCGGTTTTCGGTTGGCAACAGGTCGAGTTTACCTCAGCCACGGATTTTGCTTACCTTTTATAACGGCCAGGTAACGAAAATGGCCAATATCGGGGTTAAATCCACACCGATAAGCCCGCTGTAGGCCAGTAACCGCCTAGGAAAGCCCAACTAGACTGTGAATATGCCTGAAATCAAGATTCCCGCCGAGTTCCTGCCTGTCGATGGCCGCTTTGGCTGTGGCCCTTCAAAGGTCCGCCCAGCCCAGCTAGCCGCTTTTGCCACCGAGGGAGCCAAGCTTATGGGCACCTCGCACCGTCAAGCGCCGGTGAAAAACCTAGTAAAGCGGGTTCAAGAGGGCCTGATGGAACTTTTCCACAACCCAGCCGGCTACGAAATCGTGCTTGGTAATGGTGGATCTACCGCTTTTTGGGACGCCGCCGCGTTCTCGATGGTCGAAAACAAGGCCCAGAACCTGGTTCACGGTGAATTTGGCGCCAAGTTCGCCAACGCCTTGACCAACCCATGGCTAGCCAAGCCAACCGTTATAAATGGTGAGCCTGGCTCACGACTTGAGCTTCAGGCCGAGGCCGGCGTTGACTCATATGCCTATGCCCAGAATGAGACTTCAACCGGTGTCGTTACTCCGGTCAAGCGAGTTGCGGGTGCTGATGCCGGTGCACTGATGTTTACCGATGCAACTTCTGCTGCCGGTGGCATTGATTTTGACGCGACTGAGACAGACGTCTACTACTTTGCGCCACAAAAGAACTTTGCTTCTGATGGTGGTCTTTGGTTTGCGCTGATGTCCCCTGCTGCTGTTGAGCGCACCGAGCGCATCGCAGCAACCGATCGCTACATTCCAGAATTCTTGAGCGTGAAAACTGCGATCGACAACTCACGTCTTAACCAAACCCTTAACACTCCGGCAATTGCCACGCTATTTTTCTTGGCTGAGCAAATTGATTGGATGAACGGCAACGGCGGTTTGGCTTGGGCAGACAAGCAGACCAAGACTGCATCTGACTTCTTGTACCAGTGGGCCGACGCAGCGAGTTTTGCAACTCCATTTGTTGCAAACCCAGAACACCGATCACAGGTCGTAGTGACCATTGACTTTGATGATGCGATTCAGGCGACAGAAATTTCTAAGGTGCTTCGTGCAAATGGAATTGTTGACGTTGATTCTTATCGCAAGCTAGGTCGCAACCAACTTCGCGTGGCAACCTTCACAGCAACAGACATCGAAGACGTAAAGAAGCTTACCAAGGCAATCGACTTTGTAGTTGGCGAGCTAGCGTAGGCTGAGCCCAATGAGGTTCTACGTAAAAGATTCAGAACGAAAGCCAGATCCGGCACCGGTAAAGGCCAGTGCGCGTATGGCGATTTTGGTAGGACTAGTCCTGTGGGTTCTTGCCCTTGCCGCGTGCCTTCTTAATCTTGAAGCCCTTGCGGCGGCGCAAAAATCGTGGTGGCTTGCGACCTGTGTCTTCGGAATCGTTCTCGGAATCTTCGCCTTCTTCAAGGTTCGCAACCGCTGATTCATCCTGGGTAGCCTCTTCGACTACGGCCTCTACTTCAACTTCTTCATCATCAGAATCAGACTCATCAGAGTCAGTATCGGTGTCTTCGTCTGAATCTTCAGCATCTTCTGCATCAAGGGCCGCTTGCTTCTCAAGTTCAAGCTGCAGTGCCTTGTAGTCGGCAAGGCGCTCTGACCAAGGAACCCAGTCCGGTGCAACCAGTGAGTCAGGACCAGGCATCAATACAATTTCAGAAACGGTTGGCTCTGAAGAATCGCCTTGAAAAATGGTGACCGACCAACGCCAGCCAACGTAACCCTTTTGATTGTTTTCGAAAAGGTAAGAAGCAAGACCATCGCCTTCTTCGATTACTTCAATGAAGTTGCCGACCTTGCTTTTTGAGGTGGCAGCGATCAGCGCCTCGCGGGCGAAATCTTTTTGCTCTAGTACTGGCGACTTAGGCATCTAGCTCGTCGGCCAACTTGCGCAACAGTGACGCAATCTTTTTGCCGTTTGAAGACTCTGGGTACTTGCCGTGCTTCAAGCCACCACCAAGGTGGTCAAGCAGACGGATTAGATCTTCAACAATGATTGCCATTTCGTCGGCAGGCTTGCGGCCACGGGCAGCCAAGCTAACCGGAGCATCTAGAACACGAAGCGACATTGCCTGTGCTCCGCGCTTGCCGTCAACAACGCTGAACTCAACGCGACTTCCAGGCTTGATTGATGAGGTGCCAGCTGGCAGGGCGCTTGCGTGTAGGAATACCTCGGCACCTTCGTCAGATGCGATGAAACCAAAACCCTTGTCTTCGTCGAAGAACTTGACTTTGCCGGTTGGCATGGAGACCTCTTTCGTAAATCCAAGTTCTTATTTTACCCGTGAGATGGCCCGATTGGCCAAGGTATCCTAGAAGGATGGCTAAACAGACGAAAACCCCTGCAAACAACCCAACATCACGCTTGGAAACAATCTTCGCGTACATGGCTGCAGGTCTTATTGGCACTTCAATCTTGGCAATGTTGGCCGCTTTGATCATCGCTGCTACCGGCTCAGCCACTCCTGGGGTTGGCCAGCAGCTGTTGCCACCGGTTTTGGTCTTCTACCCGCAGTTTGGTTTGATCGCCGGGGCTGCATCGATCATTGCCCTGTTGATCACCAACATTCGTCGCCGCACTCGCGAAAATCGCAAGTAACAAGAGCGCGTAGAAATAAACCGGGGGCCAAGTGAGCGAGTTACTTTTAGTAGCTTCAGCTCTTCGTCGCATGAGCGACGAAAAACTACAAACTTTGATTACCCAGCGAATGGTGAACTCCAACGCGCTGGTTGATTTTTTTGATCTAGCCGAGGCACTTACCAAGCCGGCTTCGATTTCGTCGGCCATCGCCGGACTGCCGCTGAGCCAAGCCACTGAACTTCGTTCGCTTGCGGTTGGCAATAAACCAAATGCCAAGATCGCGATTGAGCTGGCCAACCAGATGTTGGTGAGCGGCGAACCAGATTTCAAACCCTTTGAATCAACCCATGAGGCGCTTGCTGGTTTTGCAAAACTTGAAACCATAGTTGCGGTTGAGTTCAACGATCAACTTGCGCCAGATCAAGACCAGATTGATCGCGACTGCGGAATTGAAATTTTTGAGACCCTGCAGGCGGTCACGGAATTAATTTTTGATCTTGAACACCGATACGTGCGCGAGGTTGGTAAGCGCAATGTTGGATTGCCAGACATCAAGCGTTTTGCAACGCACCTGCGCAAGACCAATGAGTACGCCAAGCAAATTTATGACCTGGCTCACCTTGCTCAGGTGATTACCTTGGCCAGCGGTCGCTGGCAGTTGAGCAGCAAATCAAAAGACTGGTTGAACTGGTCGCCCGGCGAACGATTTATTTTGCTGGCACAAACCTGGCGCGAAATTCTTGGCGACGCATCTGCCAAAGAATTACAGAGTGCGCTTACTGCAACCAGCTCTAATTCCGGAAAAGTTACCTCGCTTGCCGACAACCTAACCAAGACCTATCCGTTTGCTGATGGTTCGGTGAGTTCAAAGATCACCAAGCTTGAGGCACTGGCCGAATTGATTGGCCTTTCTGCACAAGGTTGGATGAGCAGCTGGGCACCCAAGGTATTGAAGTGCGATTACGAATCTGCCAGCAAGCTGGTGCAGCAAAATCTGCCGCAGCCTCAAGACAAGATAATCTGCCAAGCGGACCTAACGCTGATTGCACCCGGTCCCCTGCCTACCCAAGTAGAAATCATGTTGCGCAGATTTGCCGACACGGAACAAATTGGAATGGCCTCAACCTACCGACTCTCGGCCCTTAGCATTAGTCACGGTCTTGAGACCGGACTCAAGCTTGGCGAGATTCGCGACCTATTGGTCAATCTTTCTGGAAACTCAATCCCGCAGCCAATCGAATACCTTCTGAACGAAGCCGAGGCACGTTTTGGGCGCCTGCAGATTATGAGTGCCGAATCAAACGAGCGAACGATTATTCAGTCGAATGACAAAGTGCTGCTGGCCGAAATTTTGAACGAAACTAAAATGAAGCCGTTTGGTTTGACTGGGCTTGAAGGTGGCCAGCTGGCATCACGCTTTGAACCAGAGGTGCTTTACTTTGGTCTGCGCGAAGTTGGCTTTGTTGCAATTCGCGTTGACGAAAAAGGCAATGTCATCTCTCCTCTTGAGGCAACCAAGCAAACCGTTGATGCCGAGCAGGGCAAGAATCCGGCGGCTGATATCACTCGCCTGCGCGAACAAGACGCCAAACTTGGCGATGCTCCGGATGACGACGACCTGCAGCGACAAATCCAGTTGGCCATCAAGAACAAGGCCAAGGCCAAATTCACCGTGACATCCAGCACGGGAGAAATTGAATTTCTCCTTGAACCAATCGGCATTGCAAACGGTCGCCTTCGTGCCAAGGATCGCAAAGCAGACATTGAGCGCACCTTGCCAATCACCAGCATCATCCGAGTGGTGCTGGATTAGCAATCGCATTTTTGGGCAGGCACACTGGGTCGGAACACTGGGCAGGCCAGCGGGCTAGGCTGTAAGGATGACTAACGGACCACTGATTGTGCAGAGCGATAAGACCGCGCTGCTTGAAGTGGACCACCCCGATGCCGCCGAGGCCCGTCACGACCTGGCAATTTTTGCCGAACTAGAGCGTGCCCCCGAGCACATTCACACTTACCGCATCACCCGATTGGGTCTTTGGAATGCGCGTGCGGCCGGTCACGATTCCGACTTTGTTCTTGGAGTGCTCGACAAGTATGCAAAGTTTGCGGTACCAAGTGGTGTGCGTGCAGACATTGCCGAAACCATGAACCGCTACGGCAGGCTTTCAATTCGCAAGAGCCCGGCTGGCGAATTGGAGCTTTACTCAACCGAGCGCGCGATCTTGCTTGAGGCAAGCAAGCACCGCAAAATTGCCGAGTTGCTTGATGGGCCAATCTCAAACGAGGCATTCCGCATTCAGCCTTGGGCACGTGGTCAGGTAAAACAGGAACTACTAAAACTTGGTTGGCCTGCAGAAGACTTTGCTGGTTACGCAGCTGGCACCCCGCACGAGATTTCGCTTGGCACAGGCGATTGGAAAATTCGCGATTACCAGACCAAGGCAGTTGAAAAGTTTTGGGAGGGCGGCTCTGGTGTTGTTGTGCTTCCCTGTGGTGCCGGTAAGACAATCGTTGGTGCAGCGGCGATGGCAACTGCAAAAACCAACACACTCATTTTGGTAACCAATACTGTTTCGGCGCGTCAGTGGAAGGCGGAACTACTAAAGCGCACCACACTTACCGAAGAAGAAATTGGCGAGTACTCCGGTTCAATGAAAGAAGTTAAGCCGGTAACCATTGCCACCTATCAAATTCTGACCACCAAGCGCAAAGCCGAATACGCACACTTGGCATTGTTGAACGCCAACGACTGGGGACTAATCGTTTACGACGAAGTGCATTTGCTTCCGGCACCAATTTTCAAGATGACCGCAGACCTGCAAGCGCGCAGACGCCTTGGCCTAACCGCTACCCTGGTTCGCGAAGACGGTAAAGAGGGCGATGTCTTTTCTTTGATTGGCCCAAAGCGTTTTGATGCGCCATGGAAAGAAATTGAAGCGCAGGGTTACATTGCACCTGCTGCCTGCTATGAGGTTCGAATTGATCTTCCTGATGAAGAGCGCATGGAATATGCAATCTCTAGCCAAGAAGATCGCTATCGAATTGCTGCAACATCAAAGACTCGAATTCCGGTAA
>CANGJO010000028.1 GCA_947454285.1 Microbacteriaceae bacterium
GACGAGATGGGTGTGGTCAACAGCAGTGAGCTAGTTGGCCTTCGCAATAAATCGGATGTGTTGGTGGCTGGGGTTCGCGTGGCCACTCAGACCCCACCAATGCGATCGGGCAAGCGAGTGGTGTTCATAACCCTTGATGATGGTCAGGGCTGTGCCGACGCCACCTTCTTCGATGAGGCCCAGGCCCGCTGCTCGCACATTCTGTTCAACACCAAGCTCGTGATTATCGGTGGTAAAACTAGGCGCACGGGCGTAAATGGGGTGTCAATCATGGCCGAGAACGCCTGGGATCTGAAGGAGCTGTGGAATCAGTGGCTGCTGAACCACAAGGTGGCGGTTTAGTGCAGGAACAGCACCGGCACCATTGACAGCACCAGCAAGATTGCCGAGGCGATGTTGAATACGCGACGCCGCACCGGATTACTTAGCCAGTCCTTCAGAACTTGCCCGGCGACCGCCCAAAGCAGCGCACCCGGATAGGTGAAAACCAAAAAGACCAGGCAGATGAACGCGGTCACACCTAGGCCGGAACCAACCGGCACCATGGTGGCCATAAACGACCCGATAACCACCCACGCCTTTGGATTCACGAACTGGAATGTGGTGGCCTTCCAAAAGCCAATGTAGACGGCTTCGCCAGTATCGGATTTGTTAGTGCTCTTGATGATCAAGAAGGCCAGCCAAACAATGTAGGCAAAACCCACCCACTTGAGCACTTGGTAGAGCAGCGGCAGGGTCGTGAAGATGATTCCAAGCCCCAGCCCAAGCGCTGTCATCATTCCAATTAGGCCGGCCATGATGCCGTTTAGGTAGGGCACAGATTTTTTGAGGCCAAAGTTGGCGCCCGATGACAATAAGAAGGTGTTGTTTGGGCCCGGTGATACCGCGGTCACAAAGCTAAATACGGCAACCGATGCCAGCAAACTCCAAGTCATTACTTGAGACTACTTGAGTTCTTTGAGACGCGCCTTAATTAACTTGGTCAACAACCCCTTTGGCAGCGGCTTGTCTACATCAAATTGAAATGAGCTCTTCGAGGTGATGTAACCGGTAAGTTCCTTTTCAAGCGAAGCCATCACCTCTGGGCTCTGCGGTGAAAAGGTCAGGTGGTTCTTGAACGCGCAAAGACCAACCGCATACTTGCCATTGATTTTGAATTGCGGCGAATTCCAGGCAATTACTTGCTCAAATTTTGGCTCGATTTCAAGAATTGTTTTGCGAACGGCCAGAAGAGTAGAACGCTTTGGCTCAGCCTGGGCATTGATGTACTTAGTTACATCTGCTTCCGACATTGCGTTCCCTAACTTGTGAAACTACTTAACAGCACCCGATGAAATACCCGAGATGAACTGACGCTGCAGAATCAAGTAGAACGCAATGATCGGAATAACTGCAAGCAACAGGCCAGCCATGACTTGACCATACGCAGTTTCATACGAACCGTAGAACAGGTAAGTGGAAAGTGGCAGAGTCTGAGTCTCTGGGGTAAGCACAAGCACAGGCAGCAAGAAGTCGTTCCAAATCCAAAGCGCATTAATGATCGCAACAGTTGCTGTCACTGGCTTCAACATTGGGAAGATGATTCTCCAGAAAATTGTGAAGTCGCTAGCGCCATCAATCGCAGCAGCTTCATCAAGCTCCATAGGGATGTTAGAAATAAAGCCGTGGTAAAGGAATGTTGAAAGCGCAACACCAAAACCAATGTAGAAGAAAATCAACGCGCCCTGGTTGCTGATTTCTACGATTGGTGCAAACTGCGCCATAAACGGAATCATCAAAGCCTGGAATGGAACAATCATTGAAGAAACCAGAATCAAGAATGTGACCTTGGTGAACTTGTTCTTGTTGCGCTGTAGCAAGTAGGCAAGCATTGACGAAACGATAATCAAAGCGCTCACACTCAAGACTGTGATGATCACCGAGTTAGTCAGCGACATTACAAATTTCATTTTTTCCAGCGCTTGACTGAAGTTATCCCAGCTGAATTCAGTTGGCCAAGACAAAGGGTTGTCAACGATTTCGTACTTGGTCTTGAACGAGTTCAAGAACACAAGTGCAAAAGGAGAAACATAGGCTAGTGAAAGCACTAAACCAAGAACAAAAATTGCTGTGCGGCCAAGACGCGCACGGGATGCCATGCTCTTGCTCATCGCTGTACCTCCAAGCGCTTACTGATCGTGACTTGAATTAGTGAAGCCACGGCGACTACCAAGAACATAATTACGGCCTTTGATTGGCCGGTTCCATAGTTACCAAAAGCAAATGCATCTTGAAAGATGTGCATAGAGATCAACTCTGTTGAGCGGTATGGACCACCACCGGTAAGTGCAAGGTTTACGTCGTAGGCCATAAAACCATTGCGAAGAGTCAAGAACAGCGAAATCGTAAACGCCGAAGCCATGAGAGGCATCTTGACTGAAACTAGCGTGCGAAGCGCAGATGCTCCATCAATACGAGCTGCTTCAAGAACGTCTTGCTCGATGCTGACCAAGCCGGTGATGTAGATGATCATCATGTAGCCCGACTGCTGCCATACGGTCACAATGATCAGCGCCCAAAAGGCTGTTCCAGTTTCGTTCAACCAGGAGTCTTGCATAAACGGCCAGTTAAAGTTTGTGGCAATAGTGGTTAGTGCACTGTTAAAGATGAACTGCCAAATCACACCAAGAACCACACCACCGATGAGGTTAGGAATGAAAAAGAATGTTCTAAAAATATTAGAACTGCGAAGTTTTGCAGTAACAAGCAAAGCCAGACCGAACGCAACAATGTTGATCACAATGATCGAAACAATTACGAATGCGCCTGTGAACTGAAGAGTTGTCCAGAAGTCTGCTGATTGAAATGACTTTATGTAGTTGTCAAAACCTACGAAGCCCTTGAATTGATATCCGTTCCAGTCTGTGAAGGTGTAGAAAACACCCTGAAGGAAAGGAAGCACTAAAACAACAAAGAAAGTAGCCAGGGGAAACAGGCCAAACATTAAGAATTTTTTGACCGCTCTTGCTGAAGGCATTTGACTCCCCTTCTGATACAGAAACCGAACTTTTCGCCGGTTTTTTAAATTTGGTGTTGAAACCCAAAGTCACCCTGGGCGAGTTACCCCGCACCAGGGTGACTTTGATTGATTCTAAGTGAATCTAGCTAGTAGCTAAAAACTACTTGCTTTCTCCACGCCAGGTCTTTACAGAACCCTTCCATGCTGCTTCGATTTCAGCTGCGTATGCTGCAGCGTTGATCTTGCCAGTGATGTACTTCTGGCTTGATGCACCGTATAGGTTCTGGCCACCTGCTGGGTAGTAGCTGTTGATCCACTCAAGGGTCTTACCAGCGTTTACGTAACCAGCGATTGCCTTAGCCATGAAGGTCTTAGGTGAAACCTTGAATCCCTTGTAAGCAGGGATGAAGTTCATTCCACCATCTTCAACTGCACCAGAAACGTGCTGCTGACCCTTAGGGGTAGTCATCAACCACTCTAGGAAGTTGATCGCACCAGCGCGCTCTTCTGGAGTTGACTGAACCTTGTCAACCATAAAGTATCCAGGAACACCAACTGAAATTGAGTCATTTCCGTATGCCTTAGCATCGGTGCTTAGAGGCAATGGCATGATGCCGAATGAGCCCTTAGGGTTTGCCTCTAGAAGTGAAGGCTCTGCCCAGTTACCCATGAACCAGAAACCAGCCTTGCCCTTTGCCAATGCAGAAACAGCAGCTGAGTACTCAACCTGGTCTGAAGTGATGTTTGGCTTAGGGAACTGGTTGTACTTCTTCATTAGGTCGTAAGTAGCAATGTAGTTCTTCCATACGGTGTCAGAAGAAAGCTTCTTGGTTCCGTCTGCAAGACCGTCAAGAACCTTCAAACGAGCTTCGTGAGTTGAACCTGCGTTGGTGAAGTAAAGGTTGTGCAAGTGAGCACCAAGTGACCACCAGATACCTGATAGACGAATCGCGCCAGTGCCTGAAGCCTTAACAGCCTTGAAAGCTGCTTCTAGGTCAGTGCGAGTCTTGATCTTTGATACGTCAACCTTTGCCTTGTCTAGAACAGCCTTGTTGTATAGAAGACCAAAAGCCTCAACGGTTGAAGGAACACCAGCAAGAATGCCGCTGTACTTTGCACCTTCTAGAAGTGAGCTAGGAACAAGCTTTGCAAGCTTGGTGCCAGCCCAGTCCATTACACGGCCTGAAGCAGCCATGTTAGGGATTTCCTGAAGGGTGTAAGTAATGGTTGGAGCCTTCTTGGCTGCATACATTGGGTCAACATTCTGCAAGAAAGTTAGCTTGCGGTCTGACTCAATGATGTTTACTGTGTAGCACTTCTGGCTAGCGTTGTAGTCAGCGACTGCTGACTTGAACTGGTCCTGGATCTCAATCTTGATGGTTCCAAGCATTGTGATCGGGGTCTTGGTGGTACATGCTGCTGCGTTAGCCGCAGGAGCTGTAACTGCAGTCATTGCCAGCGACGCCGCTAGGGCAATAGCTGCAAATTTTGTAGCTTTCTTCATTCGAATGTATCCCTTTCCATGGATAACACCTCACGGATTCGGAGGTGTTTGATACAAAAATAGACCCTCCAGTCCGGACAAACTACCAAATTTGATAACGATTTGTAAACGCTTACATTTGTGAGGACAAAGCCACGCCTGGGCTTGAGGGGCGCTAAGAAAGGTCTAATTAAAGGTAAAAACCCGGTTCTCGTGAGAAGAAACCGGGCTTTCGTGCGCTTGGAGGGACTCGAACCCCCAACCTTCTGATCCGTAGTCAGATGCTCTATCCGTTGAGCTACAAACGCGAGGAGGGTTAGATGAGAGCTAGCTCTCAATCTCACCCGACGAGCGTTTGTTGATTTCGTTAGAAATCACACAATCGCCTCGCTTTGGGCTGGTGCTGTTGCCTAGGCAACTTCCCTATCTTATCCGCTTTGCTACTGGCGGTCTAGGGGTTGTTCGTGGCGGAGACGAGAGGATTTGAACCTCCGAAGGGCTTTAACACCCTTACCTCATTAGCAGTGAGGCGCACTCGACCGGGCTATGCGACGTCTCCACGAACTTAGCCAGTTTAGCCGAATCGGGGCCCCAATTGAAACCCGATACCCCCACGCTCTAGAGCAGCTTGGCTCCAGGAATGGCATCTAGAAGGTTGCGGGTGTATTCCTGCTGCGGCTTGCTGAAGATGTCTTTGGTGCTGCCGAACTCAACGATCTGACCCTTGTTCATCACTGCAACCCGATCGGCGATTATTTTCACCACCGATAAATCGTGCGTAATAAAGAGGTAGGTCAACTTGAGTTCGTCTTGCAGCCTAGCGAGCAGCTCAAGCACCTGCGCCTGCACCAAAACATCTAGCGCAGAAACCGCTTCATCAAGCACAACCAATTCTGGATTCAACGCAAGTGCACGAGCAATGGCAACGCGTTGACGCTGGCCACCGGATAGTTCGCTTGGGTAGCGAGACGAAATTGCCCATGGCAGTGAAACCTGATCAAGCAATTCACGCACGCGAGCCTCGCGCTCTTTGCGTGTGCCCACCTTGTGAGTCACAAGTGGTTCGGCAATTGTGTTGGCAATATTTTGTAGCGGATCCAACGAACCGTAAGGATCTTGGAACACCGGTTGCATGTGGCGGCGCAAATCAAAAAGCTCACGAGAGTTCATGCCTGCAATATTTTTGCCATCAACTTTGATCTCACCAGATGTTGGTTTCTCAAGACCAAGCAGCATCTTGGCAACTGTTGATTTACCAGAACCAGATTCACCAACCAGGGCAAGAGTTGTGCCGCGTTTGATTTCAAGCGAAACATTATCTACCGCGGTGAACGGCGTGCTCTTGAAACCGCTGCCCTTGATTTGGTAGACCTTGCTGATGTTTGAAATAGAAACGGCAACATCGGTGCCCATGTGCTCTTTGCGTGGCGCAGCCTTGCGAGCGGCAACAAGTTTTTGCGTGTAAGGGTGCTTTGGGTTTTTCAAAACTTCCAGCGATGGCCCGGCTTCAACAACCTTGCCGCGATACATCACAACAATTTTTTCTGCACGCTCAGCAGCAAGACCAAGATCGTGAGTAATCAAAATCACCGATGTCTTGCTTGCTTTAGTTAGCGTTGCCAGGTGATCAAGAATTGTGCGCTGCACGGTTACATCAAGAGCGCTGGTTGGTTCATCGGCGATAAGCAACTTAGGATTTGCCGAAAGACCAATTCCAATCAACACGCGCTGGCGCATTCCACCAGAGAACTGGTGCGGGTATTGCTTCATACGCTTATCGGCATCAGCTAGTCCTGCTTTTTGCAAGACTGCGATTGCTTCGGCACGAACAGCCTTTTTATCTAGGCCCGGATTGTTTGCGGCAATAGCCTCTTCAACCTGAAAACCTATAGACCACACCGGGTTGAGATTGCTCATTGGATCTTGCGGCACAAAACCAATTTGAGAACCACGCACAGCCTCAAGCTCAGATTCGCTGGCGCCAACCAACTCCTTGCCGTCAAACACAATTGAGCCACCGGCGATCTTGCCTGCGCCTGGCAGTAGGTTGATGATTGCGTGAGCGGTAGTTGATTTTCCAGAACCCGACTCACCAACAATGGCCAGGGTCTCGCCCTCCCACAGGTCAAGGTTCACGTTGTCTACTGCGCGAACAGTGCCCTGGGAATTAGGGAATTCAACCGCCAGATCGCGGATAGACAGAAGTGGAGTGCTCATCAACGCTGGGCCCTTGCCTTAGGGTCTAACGCATCGCGAATTGCTTCACCCATCATGATGAACGCCAAAGACGTAATTGAAAGCGCCAAAGAGGGCCAAATCAGAACCTGTGGTGCAGTGCGAAGGTCCGCCTGAGCCTGGCTGATGTCATTACCCCAGCTCATGGTTGAGGTAGGCAAACCCACACCCAAGAAAGACAATGTTGCCTCGGCAACGATTGCCGCCGCCAACGAGATTGTTGTGACCGCAATCACCGGAGCAATTGAATTTGGCATTACGTGACGCAGCAGAATCTTGAATCTGCTGACACCAATTGCCGTTGATGCCATTACATAATCTGATTGCTTGACTCTCAAAATTTCACCGCGCAGCACGCGTGCCGTGGATGGCCAGGCAAATATTCCAATTGCTGCAGAGATAACCCAAACGTTTCGGAAATCAGAGAACACACTCATGATTACCACCGCCGCAAGGATGTAAGGAATTGAAAAGAAAATATCTCCGGCACGCGAAAGAATTGCGTCAACCCACTTGCCGTAAAAGCCAGCTAGCGATCCAAAAATTATGCCAAGCAGCGTAGTCAAAACAATGACGATTAGACCAACCGATAGCGAGGTAGAGGTACCGTGCACAATCCGACTGTAAATGTCGCAGCCTTGGCGGGTAAAACCTAGCGGGTGGCCGGCAGTCGGCGCACCATTGCTGTTGGCAAGTAGACAATTGTCATTTGGTGGCGTCTGAGTGAATAGGTCTGGAAAAAATGCCACGGTGGTGACTAAAAGAATTAGCAACCCCGCGATGTAGAACATTGGTCGCTTGCGCAAATCGCGCCAAGCATCTAGGTACAAGTTTGTTGGCTTGTCGCTGATTCGCACGGCATCAATTTCAGCTACCTGAGTTTTATCGATGTCGGCTACGAAGTGAAAATCTTTATTTGTCATAGCGAATCCTTGGGTCAAGTGCCGCGTATAGAAGGTCGGTAAGTAAATTTACAGCCAGGTAGAGCAAGACCATTACCGTCACGAATGAGACCACCGTTGGCCCTTCACCACGAATAATTGCTTGATACAAAGTGCGGCCAACACCAGGGACGTTAAAAATTCCCTCGGTCACCGTTGCACCAACCAACAGAATTCCAAAGTCAATAGATACGTAAGTGACTACAGGAATCATTGAGTTGCGCAAAATGTGCACTCTGGTGACTCGCGACTTGCTTAGCCCTTTGCTGTAAGCCGTGCGCACAAAGTCTTGGCTCGCGGTTTCTATAACTGAAGAGCGAGTGAGGCGAATGATGTAAGCCACCCCTAGGGTTGCCAAAACCATTCCCGGCAAAATTAGCTCAGGAAAATTAGCTTCGCCGCTGACGGTGGCCCGCGCCCAGTCAAGCTTGATGGCAAAGAAGAATTGTGAAACGAAGGCGATTACAAAAACCGGGGTCGAAATCAAGATCAGGCTAACTACCAGTGATGAGTTATCAAACCACTTGCCCTTGCGTAAACCCGCAACCAAACCGATTGCAACGCCAACAATCATCTCGATGACCACAGCGATTAGGGCTAGGCGAAGAGTGACCGGAAAGGTTGAAGCCAGGATTTGACCAACCGGTTGGCCAGAGAAAGAGGTGCCAAAATCGCCTTGAAAGATACCTCCTATATAGATGAGGTATTGAACGATAAAAGGCTGATCTAGGTGGTACTGGGCACGCAGCTGATCGGCAATGGCCGGGTTCACTCCCTTATCGCCAAACAGCGCGACGATTGGGTCGCCCGGCATTGCGAACACCATGAAGTAAATCAACAGGGTGGTGCCAAAAAACACCGGTAGTGCCTGAAGCACACGCCTGATTATGTAGCCGGTCAAAATTTGCCTAAGTGTTGAAGTCGAACCAAGGGGTGGCAATCAAATTGATTGCCACCCCTGGCTCTAACTAGTTGTTATTTCTTGATGATGTCTTGTAGCAATGGAACTGAGTTCCAACCAAACTTCACGTCAGATACCAATGTTGAATATCCACCGTTTGAAGTTCCGTACCACATTGGAATTGCAGGTAGATCCTTTAGCAAGATCACCTGTGCATCCTGGTAAGCCTTGTTTGCCTCATCTAGGGTCTTGGCAGTGTTACCCTTTGCAATCAGTGCGTCAACTTCTGCACTTGAGTAGGCTCCATCATTAGCTCCGGCACCGGTCTGGTAAAGCGGTGCAATGAAGTTAGCTAGCGCTGGGTAGTCTGCCTGCCATCCTGAGCGGAATGCCGCCGGGATGGTCTTGTTTGTGATGTCAGTGCGGAATTCAGCGAAGGTTGGGTAAGCCTTTCCTTCTGCCTCAATGCCAAGGGTGTTCTTGATGTTGTTTGTTACTGCATCTACCCAGCCCTGGTGACCACCATCTGCGTTGTAAGCAAGTTCAAACTTGCCAGACCACTTAGAGATTTTGTCAGCCGCTGCCCAAAGCTCTTTTGCCTTGGTTGGGTTGTAGTCAAGAACATCTGAGCCTTCAAGCTTGTCACTCCAGCCAGCAATAACTGGTGAAGTGAAGTCGCGAGCTGGCTTCTTGGTTCCGTTGAAAATCACATCGATAAGTTCCTGACGGTTGATCGCTAGAGACAGCGCTGCACGACGCAACTTACCTTCTTCACCAGACCAGTGTGCAAGACGAGCTGGAATTGTGAATGATTGGAAGATTGCAGCAGGCTGATCAACGGCACGATCACCAAGATCGTCCTTGTAGGTCTTTAGTGCAGCATCAGGAATTCCTGCTAGCACGTCCAGGTTGTCTGCAAGCAAGTCTGCATAGGCAGCGTCAAGAGTTGCGTAGAACACAATCTTTAATCCACCATTCTTAGCAACGCGTCCACCCTTGTAGTCAGGGTTCTTTACCAAGTTGATGTCAACGTTGTGCTTCCATGCACCCTTTTCTGCAAGCATGTAAGGACCATTACCGATAGGGTTTTCGCCGAATGCCTTAGGGTCATCGAAGAAAGCCTTTGGTTGTGGCACGAAGCCTGAGTAGCCCAACCGAAGTGGGAAGTCAGACTGTGCTGATGAAAGCTTCACAGTGAACTCAGTTGGGCTAACTACCTTAAGGCCGGTAAGTTCGGTGTCCTTCTCGTATGAGAAGCCCTCGATCGCATCGAAGAAGTAGCTGTTTAGCTGTGCGTTTGAGAACAGCGCACCGTACTTCCAGGCATCAACGAATGAGTCAGCGGTTACTTCTTCACCATTGGTGAACTTCCAACCACTCTTGATCTTGATGTCCCAAGTGATGTTGTCGGTTGAAGTGATTGACTCAGCCATCTCGTTTACTGGCTTGCCATCAGCATCGTAGTAAACCAAACCTGCGTAAATGTGGTCAATGATCAATCCGCCGCCAACTTCATTGGTGTTGGTTGCGATCAGTGGGTTCTGTGGCTCTGAGCCATTAACAGAAACAATGTTGTTGTTACCGCCATTTGATCCACCGGCACAGCCAGACAGGGTCAAGGTAACTGCGGCGGCAACTGCAACTGCCGCCAGCCCTAACTTCTTAAATCGCACGAGTGCTCCTTTTCGAGTAACGCCGGCGATACACACGCCAGCGTGTTGTGACTCCAGCCTATGCCGGAAAA